>JAQBDO010000236.1:0-8584 GCA_032124375.1 Gammaproteobacteria bacterium | reverse complement strand
GGCAACGAGATCTTTGCTGCGGCGCAGGACAAGGGTGTCATGGTGGCCTTCGAAGCAGCCGTTGCGGGTGGTATTCCGATTATCAAGGCGCTGCGTGAGGGGCTTGCTGCCAACAGGATCAAGTGGCTTACCGGTATTATCAACGGCACCGGTAATTTCATACTCACCGAGATGCGCGACAAGGGTCGTGACTTTGACGACGTGCTGAAAGAAGCGCAGGCACTGGGTTACGCCGAAGCCGATCCGACCTTTGATGTGGAAGGCATCGATGCCGCGCACAAGCTGACCATACTGGCGTCTATTGCCTTTGGTATACCATTACAGTTTGACAAGGTTTACACGGAAGGCATCAGTCGCATTACCCGCGAGGATGTAACCTATGCCGAGGCGTTTGGTTACCGTATCAAGCACCTGGGTTATACCCGGCGCACGCAGAAGGGTATCGAGATGCGGGTGCATCCCACACTGATTCCGGAACGTCGCCTGATTGCCAATGTCGATGGGGTCATGAATGCGGTGCTGGTGAATGCCGACGCGGTCGGGCCGACGCTGTATTACGGTGCCGGTGCCGGTTCGGAACCGACGGCCTCGGCGGTGGTGGCCGATATTATCGATATTGTGCGTACACTCAACTGCAACCCGGGCAACCGGGTGCCACATCTCGCGTTTCAGCCTGATGCCATAGCCAATATCCCCATTCTTGCCATGGATGATGTCGAGACGGCGTATTACCTGCGCATGCAGGCGTCTGACAAGCCGGGCGTGATGGCCGAGGTGGCCAGTATCCTTGGCAATAGCGGTATCAGTATTGAGGCCATCCTGCAGAAAGAACCGCCAGCAGGTGTTGATCAGGCTTCCATTATCCTGCTTACCCATGTCGTTCAGGAACGACAGATGAATGCTGCCATGCTTCAGATTGAAGCGCTGGAGAGCATCCATGGTGATATCATGCGCATCCGGCTGGAGCATCTGAACTGCGACTAGCGCTCTTTCAGTCTGATAATAACGTCTGCAGGACTGTATTAAGCCGGGTACCAAATTTAGTTAATAGCCACGGAATGACACGGAAAAAAGTATTTTATGGTATTTTTTCTTTCGTGTTATTTGTGTTATTCGTGTGCTTCCGTGGCAACCATATCTGTCTTTATCAGATTGAGGCAGTACCAGCCTGCTGTTAAAAATAGTGTCATGCAATAACGCGCCACCATTATTATTTAAACACGAAGGATTAACCGAATGTCTACTGCAACACGCTACACTGGACTGATTGAACATTATCGTGACCGTATGCCGGTCACTGCGGATACCCGCGTCATCAGTCTCGGAGAAGGCAACACCCCCCTTATCCGGCTTGAAAACATACCCGGCATGACAGGAAAGGATGTTGAGCTCTACGTCAAGTACGAAGGCCTGAACCCCACCGGCTCCTTCAAGGACCGCGGTATGACCATGGCGGTCACGCGTGCGGTTGAGGAGGGTAGTAAAGCCATTATCTGTGCCTCCACCGGTAATACCTCGGCAGCAGCAGCGGCCTATGCCGCGCGCGCGGGAATTACGGCCTTTGTGCTGATCCCGGAAGGCAAGATTGCGCTCGGCAAACTGGCGCAGGCGATGATTCACGGTGCCGTTGTTATTCAGATACGCGGTAATTTTGATGTTGGTATGGCGCTGGTCAAGGAAGTCGCCGACCATGCGCCGGTCACTATCGTGAACTCTATTAACCCGTACCGTTTACAGGGGCAGAAGACCGCCGCGTTTGAAATTGTTGACGAGCTGGGTCGTGCGCCGGACTTTCATTGTCTGCCGGTGGGTAATGCCGGCAACATCACAGCGCACTGGATTGGTTATAGCGAATATGCACAACACGACAGCGCCTGTGTGACTTCGGCCTGTGCCTTTTGCCAAGGCACGTGTAAATTCAGTGGCAAGGCAGTGACCGACAAGCGGCCGGTGATGGTTGGTTATCAGGCAGCGGGTGCGGCGCCTTTTATGCGTGGCGCAATGGTCGACCATCCGGAAACCGTGGCTACCGCCATTCGCATCGGCCATCCGCAGTCCTGGGAGTATGCCTGGAAGGTCAAGGACGAGTCCGGTGGCTGGTTTGACGAGTGCACGGATGAGGAAATTCTCGCCGCACAAAAATTACTGACTTCACAGGAAGGTATTTTCTGTGAACCGGCTTCCGCTACCTCGGTAGCGGGTGCCCTGAGGGATATTCAGTCAGGCAAGATTCCGGAAGGCAGCAGCGTGGTGTGCACGCTCACCGGCCATGGCCTGAAGGACCCGGATACCGCCATCAAGCAGTGTGAAGGTTCCATGTTGACGGTCGATGCCGAACTCGGCCCCGTGAAAGACGCCATTCTGAACAACATGTCCTGACCGGCCCCGGCCTTGTCTGCACGCGGTCGACACCTTGCGCTGGTTCTTCCCGGCCTGTGTGGGCCGGTTTCGGATCCCCCTGTTTCTGCTTGTCTGGAACCGCGACCGGTCGCGCTTGACCGTTTGTTGTCGCGCTGCAAAATACAGCATGCCAGTGGCACGGACCTCGGTACCACACTGGCTGGTTTGTTTGGTCTGGGAGACAGGTTACTCGATTCACTGCCGGTTGCTTCCCTGTCTTATTTGTCTGATACAGGCTCAGCCGCTAGTGGATACCTGCTGCGGGCTGACCCGGTACACCTGCGTGCTGACCAGAGCAGTCTGCGACTGTTCGATAGCCACAGTTTTTCTATCACGCAGGAGGAGGCCGACGAACTGGTCGTGGCCTTCAATGCCTTTTATGCGGAACTTGGTTGGCGCCTGGCAGCGCCGCGGCCGCAGCGCTGGTACCTGTCACTGCCATCTGACCCGGCTATCACAACGCGAGCAATAGCAGCTGTTGTCGGACAGTCGATTGATGCCTGTTTGCCGCAGGGCGAAGCGGCAGCTGAGTGGCATACGCTGTTGAATGAAGTACAAATGCTGTTTCATGCGCACCCGGTGAATGCGGCGCGCGAGCTGCGTGGCGAGCCATTAATTAACAGCGTGTGGTTCTGGGGTGGTGGGGAACTGCCAGCAACAGTACAGGCCACGGCTGCACGGGTGGTGACAGATCATCCACTGGTCATGGGGCTGGCGCAGCAGGCAGGTATAACCCGGATGGACATGCCGGCGGACGGGGGAGAACTGCTGGCCATTGCCGGCGATGGTGTGTCGCTGCTGGTGGATGACAGTCTCGAAAGCGCCACGCAGTATGGCGATATTGACAGCTGGCTTGATGCCTTGCGGCAACTGGAACAGCACTGGTTTGTGCCGTTGCTGGCAGCTGTTACGCGCGGTGAACTGGACTCGCTTCGTGTCTACCCCTGTAATGGCCATTATTACCTGACGAACCGCAAGCAACAGCGCCGTTTCTGGAGACGTAATCGCCCGTTTGAGGACCTGTGTCATCATGACTAAATGTATTATTCAGCGCCGCCGTTCGTCAACGGGGCAGTTTCCTGCTGACTTGCATCCGGTGCTACGCAGGGTCTATGCCGCAAGGGCCGTCGAGACGGCAGATGATCTTGATACCTCGCTGAATAAATTAATAGCGCCTGCAGAACTGGCCGGGCTGCCGGCTGCGGTGGATTTATTGCAGCATGCCATAGTGAATCGCCAGCGCATTGTGGTGGTCGGTGACTTTGATGCCGACGGCGCGACCAGTTGCGCGCTGTGCCTGCGTGCGTTACGTGCCATGGGTGCGGCCGAGGTGCATTACCTGGTGCCGAACCGGTTTGAATATGGCTATGGGCTGACGCCGGAGATTGTAGACGTGGCTGCGCAGTTGCAGCCGGATCTTCTGGTGACGGTAGACAACGGCATTTCCAGTATTGATGGTGTGGCGGCTGCGAAGCAGCGGGGCATCAAGGTGCTGATTACCGATCACCATCTCCCCGGTAAGCAGTTGCCGGCAGCGGATGCCATTGTTAATCCAAACAACGTCGGTGATTCCTTTCCCAGTAAGTCGCTTGCCGGTGTGGGTGTGGCGTTTTACGTCATGCTGGCATTGCGGGCCCGTTTGCGTGAACACGGCTGGTTTGCAAAACAAGCGATTGCAGAACCGAAGCTTGCGCAATATCTGGACCTGGTTGCGTTGGGTACGGTGGCGGATGTGGTACCGCTGGATCGCAACAATCGTATCCTGGTGCAGCAGGGGGTGCAGCGTATGCGTGCCGGGCATTGCGTGCCGGGCATCCGTGCCTTGTTCGAAGTCGGTGGCCGCAGCCTGTCGCGAATGGTTGCAACGGATCTCGGCTTCACTGTGGGACCACGCTTGAACGCGGCCGGGCGCCTGGATGACATGTCGCTCGGTATTGAATGTCTGCTCACCGATGATGCCGCTGCCGCTACCCGTATGGCTGCCCGGCTGGACGAGCTGAACCGCGACCGCAAGCTTATCGAAACCGATATGCAGACCCGGGCGCTTGCGGCCATTGAGGCGCTGGATCTGCGCGATGACCGCTTGCCCGTCGGGCTGTGCCTGTTTGACCCGGGCTGGCACCAGGGTGTCATTGGTATTCTTGCCGCCCGCATCAAGGAGCGTTTTCATCGACCGGTGATTGCCTTTGCACGCAGTGGTGCGGGTGAAATAAAAGGTTCGGCACGCTCGGTCGCCGGCCTGCATATTCGTGATGCGCTGGATGCCGTGGCTACCCGCCATCCCGACCTTATTGAGAAGTTTGGTGGTCATGCGATGGCGGCCGGACTGAGCCTGCCGGAGGATCATTACCCGGCATTCGCAGCGGCGTTTGACAAGGAAGTGTCGCGACATCTTTCCAGAGAAGATCTCAATGGTGTTATTTACTCTGACGGTGAATTGTCCGATCAGGAACTCTCTCTGGATACGGCGCAACTGTTACGTGATGCCAGTCCCTGGGGGCAGGGATTCCCGGCGCCGGTGTTTGAGGGCGACTTTACTGTGGTGAGCCATCGCGTTGTTGGCCAGCGACACCTGAAAATGACCTTGAGCCCCGCGACAGGTAACTGTCAGATCGATGCCATTGCCTTTAACACGGAGGTGCTGCCGCGAGGCAGTCAGCGGGTGCATATGGCCTATCGGCTGGATGTGAATGAATACCGGGGGATCGTGAGTCCGCAATTGATCGTTGAACACATGGAGGCGCGGTAACGAACTGCAGGACGGGTAAAGGAGCAACGCAACGCTGGAAAGGATGTCTGGGTGTCGCGGAGTAGAGGGATGTACGAGAGCGACCGTACCCGTCAAGGCCAGATTGTTATTTGTGATGGGTACGCTCCGCTTTAGCCATCCTGCGGACAATTATTAATAGTGTTAAATATTAATACAAACAGCAGGATAGCGTGAAATTCTCAGTCTTGACATGATGGCGTGGATTATTGGCTTATTGATACCATACCCGGTAGTCTCACCAACCCAACAGGAGTATCATGGCGCGCTCTAAATTTCCTTTACGAATAGCATCTTACCTATGTCTGACCTGACCTCGATACGTAACCAGATAAAAGACCTTGATGGGCGCGCAGCCTCCCTCAGGGGGTACCTTTGACCTCGATAGCAAAAATGAACGACTGACGGAGGTCGTCCGCGAACTGGAAGACTCCGGGATCTGGAATAATCCGGAGCGGGCGCAGGAACTCGGGCGTGAGCGGGTACGTCTGGAAGAGGTCGTGCTGACGTTGAACAGCATGTCCCAATCCCTGCTTGATGCCAGTGAGTTGCTGGAGTTTGCTGCCGAGGAAAATGATCAGGCAACGCTGGATGCCGTTGAAGTGGATGTCCGCAGACTGGAAGCGGAGATTGCGAAGCTGGAATTCCGCCGCATGTTTTCCGGTGAGATGGATCCCAACAGTGCCTTCGTCGATATACAGTCCGGTTCCGGTGGTACCGAGGCGCAGGACTGGGCCGAGATGCTGTTGCGCATGTATTTGCGCTGGGCAGAGCGACATGGCTTCAAGACAGAATTGATCGAGGTGTCGGCCGGTGATGTGGCCGGTATCAAGAGCGCTACCATCAAGGTTGATGGTGACTATGCATTTGGCTGGTTGCGTACCGAGATCGGTGTACATCGACTGGTCAGAAAGTCACCGTTTGATTCCGGTAATCGTCGCCACACTTCATTCGCTGCGGTGTTTGTTTCTCCGGAGATCGATGATGATATTGATATCGATATCAATCCCGCAGATTTGAGGATAGATGTTTACCGCGCCAGCGGTGCGGGCGGTCAGCATGTGAACCGTACCGAATCGGCGGTGCGTATCACACATGAACCGACAGGCGTTGTTGTGCAGTGCCAGAATGACCGTTCCCAGCACAAGAACAAGGCAACGGCGATGAAACAGCTAAAATCCAAGTTATATGAACTGGAAATTCAAAAGCGCAGCGCGGAACAGCAGGCGCTTGAGGAAACCAAGTCGGATATCGGCTGGGGCAGCCAGATTCGATCCTATGTGCTGGATCAATCCCGTATCAAGGACCTGCGCACCAACATTGAAGTGGGTAATACCCAGGCGGTGCTGGATGGTGACCTGGACCAGTTTATTGAAGCCAGCCTGAAGAGCGGCTTATGAACGAGGTATGTGGCATGTTTTATTTAATATTACAGACAGGCAGACTATGACAGACCAGGACGAAAATTCGCTCATCGCGCAACGGCGTAGCAAGCTGGATGCGTTACGCAAGGATGGCAACGCATTCCCGAATGATTTCCGTCGCAACGCGGTTGCCGGTGAATTGCATGCCGAGTATGGCGCTAAAGACAACGCTGCGCTGGAGAGCGAACTGGTACGCGTCACCGTGGCCGGTCGGTTGATGGCCAAGCGGGTGATGGGCAAGGCCAGCTTCGTCCAGTTGCAGGATATGTCCGGGCGTATACAGATATTTTTGCAGCGTGAGTCTCTGCCGGAAGGTGTCTACCAGAATTTCAAGACCTGGGATGTTGGTGACATTGTGGGTGCAGAGGGAGTGTTGTTCAGGACAAACACCGGTGAACTGTCGGTGCGTGCAGATGCCATTCGTATGCTGACCAAGTCCTTGCGCCCACTGCCGGAGAAGTTCCATGGACTGGCCGATCAGGAAATCCGCTACCGGCAGCGCTATGTTGACCTGATTATGAACGAGGTGTCGCGCAATACCTTTCGTATGCGCAGTCGCATTGTGCAATATATTCGCGATTATCTGAACAACAAGGACTTCCTCGAAGTTGAAACTCCCATGATGCAGGCGATACCGGGCGGGGCAGCGGCGCGGCCGTTTGCTACCTACCATAATGCACTGGATATGGACATGTTCCTGCGTATTGCCCCGGAGCTGTATTTAAAGCGCCTGGTGGTCGGTGGTTATGAACGGGTCTACGAGATTAATCGTAACTTTCGCAATGAAGGCCTGTCGACACGGCATAATCCGGAATTCACCATGCTGGAGTTTTACCAGGCCTATGCGGACTTCAATGATTTAATGGATCTGACAGAAGACCTGTTGCGTCGCATGGCAGAGGCATTGCTCGGCAATACGACGGTTCAGTATCAGGGTAGCCAGTATGATTTTGGCAAGCCTTTCCTGCGCATCAGTGTGCGTGATTCGATTCTGCATTTTAATCCCGAACTGACGGCAGCGGATGTGGATGACCTCGACAAGGCGAGGGCTGTTGCCGCCCGTCTCAAGATACCGCTTAAAGACAGTTATGGGCTCGGCAAGGTGCAGATTGAAATCTTCGACAGGACTGTGGAAGGGCACCTGGATGCTCCCACCTTCATTACGGCCTATCCGACCGAGGTGTCACCGCTGGCACGACGTAATGATGACAATCCGTTTATTACTGACCGCTTTGAGTTCTTCATTGGTGGTCGCGAGATTGCCAATGGATTTTCCGAGTTGAATGATGCGGAAGACCAGGCGGAGCGTTTTCAGCAACAGGTAGCTGACAAGGATGCCGGTGATCTGGAGGCGATGCATTATGACGCAGATTACATTCGCGCGCTGGAACATGGCATGCCGCCGACTGCAGGCGAGGGTATTGGTATCGACAGGCTGGTGATGTTGTTTACGGATTCAGCGTCTATTCGTGATGTGTTGCTGTTCCCGCACATGCGACCAGAGGTTTGAGGTCTAACGTTTGACGGGTACGTCGCGTTGCTCCCTTACCCGTCCTGCGACTGTTGTGTTGCTCATTTACCAGTCCTGCTGCCGGGTTTTTGATGCTGGGTGGGTAAAGGAGCAGCGCGACGTACCCAACAGAGCTTAACAGCCACATCAGCATTTTCAGGGGTTACCACCATGTTCAAACTAAAACATTTCCTGAAGACCTCCCTGCTTGGCGGGGTGGTCGTTATCCTGCCGGTCGCTATCTTGTTGTCGGTATCCGTATGGGTATTTAATCTCATCGCCAGCTGGATACAGCCGCTAACAAATATCGTTATAAAAGATTCACAAATCAATGAATTTATTGCTGCATCATTCGTCATAATTTTGATTTTGACGACTTGTTTCTTTGTCGGCCTGCTGGTGCGTACCCGTCTGGGTGGCTTCTTTTATCGGCTGGTAGAAACACGCATACTGCGGCTGGCCCCCGGCTACTCCATGATCAAG
>JAQBDO010000235.1:0-2645 GCA_032124375.1 Gammaproteobacteria bacterium | reverse complement strand
GGCAGCCCCGCTGCGGCGGCCTGTCACCAGGCGCGCGCCGTCTGCCGGCGTGCAGAACGACGCACCCACAGCCTGGCAAAGACCGAGACTATTAACCCGGTCTCCCTGAAATACCTGAACCGTCTGTCCGACCTCCTGTTCGTCATGGCCCGACACTTCAACAAGAAAGCCGACAAACCGGATGTCTTCTGGAAGCACGACCGCACTAAACAACAGCAGTAGGACGGGTAGTGGCAGGACGGGTAGTGGTAGGACGGGTAAAGCGCAGCGTACCCGTCCTGCGTCTCATTTTCTTATTCCGGTTTTTTCATACGGGCTACCTGCGTACCGCATCAAGCAACTCACACAGATGCTCTGCCCCATCCAGGATTCTCGGGCTGGGCCGAACCAGTTGCTCTCGTTGCAGCGCATATACGTGACCCTGTTTCACGGCCGACAATCGCGGCCAGCGCTGCCATGCTGCCAGTAACGGCGAGTCACTTGATTCTGCGGCGATGACGATCACATCAGGATTGGCCTGCAACACAGCCTCAATGTCTACTTGCGGTGCAAGCGTGGGTAATGTGTTAAAAATATTTTCTCCACCACACAGTCGCAGCACGTCACTGAATAAATGTTCCCCGTTCAGGGTCATCAGCGGCTGGTCCCATATCTGGTAAAACACGCTGACCTTCGGGCGTGAGGAATATTTATCACGCAACTCAATATAACGATTATTAAAACTGTCTACCTGCGCGGCGGCGGCTGACTCTGTACCCGCAAGCATGCCAAGCCGCTGTAATGTTGCCGGCACATCCTGCAGCCGTCGTGGCTCGGAAAAAAATACAGTGATACCGAGTGATTGCAGACGCTCCAGCTGCTGACGCGGGTTGCCACTCTGCCAGGCCACCACCAGGTCCGGTTGCAACGCAATAATGGTCTCAAGGTCAAGACCACCGCCGCCACCCACCTGCGCAAGTGAGCGTGCGGACTCCGGATAGTCGCTGAATTCCGTGACCCCCACCACTGCCCCACCTGCCCCGACGGCAAACAGTAATTCAGTAATATGCGGGGCGAGACTGACGATGCGTTGCGCGGGCTTGTCGAGCGTTACCGACTGCCCGGTATCATCCTTGACGCTGATTTCCGCCGACACCGGCAGCACCAGCATCCACAGCAGAACAATTACAGCCAGACAGCCGCCCTTGCGTCCGGTAATCACCTTGCTCTGCAACACCTGCATAACGCTGCTGTCATTGTACTGGATCCCCGGCGCCTCGCTTTGATCTCCCGGAGGAGCGGTGTCGTAAAAGCAATAATGCAGGTTGGCTTGGCGCAGCGTAAGCCAACACCTCAACTGCTTGCCGCGTTACGCTATCGCTAGCCCTGCCCGCAATGAGATATTTGCAACAACCTCCGGAGGGAGTGGGAACTAACGGGACAACTGCAGCCTGCAGCATCCCTGAGCGCTTTTCATCAATCATTCGCGTTATAATCCCGCGTCTGGCCAACAGACACAAGCGGGAATCCAGACAATGAAAGCACCCGTCATCCTTATCGGTACTGGAGAAATGGGCAGCGTATTTGCACGCGGCTTGCTACGCAGCGGACACCCGGTCTTTCCGGTAACCCGCGACGATGATCTGAATGATGTGGCACAGCAGCTACCATCACCCGAACTGGTCGTGGTTGCCGTTGCCGAAAATAATTTGCACGCGGTGCTGGAAAGTATACCGCCGGCCTGGCAACAGCGGCTCTGCCTGTTGCAAAATGAACTGCTGCCGCAGGACTGGCAACGCTATGGCTTTATCAGACCCACGGTTATCTCGGTCTGGTTCGAGAAGAAAAAAGGCCAGGACGTCAAGGTACTGATCCCCTCCCCGGTCTTTGGTCCCGCAGCAGAACTGCTGAAGTCCAGCCTCGGCAAGCTGGATATCCCTGTGCGCGTACTGGCCGACGACAATGAGTTGCTATTTGAGCTGGTGCTGAAGAATGTCTACATAGTCACCACCAACTGTGCCGGTCTGCTGACAGGTGGCACTGTTAGCGAGCTGTGGACAGAGCATCGGGAGCTGGCAGAAACCGTGGCGCGTGAGGTCATCCAGATACAGGCCGCACTGACCGGTCAGGAATTTAAAGCGGAGGCGCTGATTTCAGGCATGCTGCAGGCCTTCGAGGGCGATCCCAACCATGGTTGCATGGGGCGCAGCGCACCCGCACGACTGACACGCGCCCTGCAACAGGCCGATGCTGCCGGACTGGCAATCCCCCAACTCAGGGAAATAGCCGCACACAAACCACATTGAACCTGGCCCCAGCCATACAGCAGGACGGGTAAAGCATAGCTATCCATCATGAGATGGTCGCTAATTGACGGCTGCGTCGCCAGGCTCCCTTACCCATCTCGCACAAGATCAATAACACTACGGGAACCACTAATGAGCACATTAGCCGTCAGGCAACACCAGACCACAACCACGCGGCGCCCCGCACCCCGCTGGCATCACCGTGTTTTGCAGCGAGCAGCCGGGTGTCGACACGATCCGAAAAAACATACTCACCCCAACATGCCGGCACCGCTTCAGTAAGTCGTTTGTAGTTCGAGACACCGCCACCCAACACTATGACATCCGGATCGACAATATTGATGACGCTGGCCAGCGCAC
>JAQBDO010000234.1:0-4241 GCA_032124375.1 Gammaproteobacteria bacterium | reverse complement strand
GCAGGACGGTGTGTGTGACCGTGGATCAATCGTTGTACCTTGTGAACGGTCATGGTCTCGACGACGGCCTCCTGGTTCACATCCATAATCGACTCGGGTTTACCGCCTGTCTGTTGCCGGCTTTTGTTGCGCATCTCCCTGGCGATTAGTTGGCGTTCTTGCAGTGATTTCGACAGCAGTTGCTGTTGCCATTGAGGGTCGCGAACCATCGCCCGAAACACCAGGTACTCCCTGTCATCAGTACATAGCAAGTCACCATGCATAAGCAGCGTAGGTGTTCCATATAAATCGATCAGAGCAGGGTCTTCGAGCAATGTGGCTCCGCTGGCATCTGCAAACTGTGCCGCCAGCAGAAAGTCCCGGTTGCCATGCATGATAAACACCGGTGTACCCGATGTGACGCATTTCTTCAGGCCAGTGCAAACAGCCTGATTCATCGGGCTGGCATCATCATCGCCTACCCATGCTTCAAACAGATCGCCGAGGATATAAAGGGTATCAGCATCTGTTGCGCGTGTGCCCAGAAGCTCCAGAAACAGCTTCGTAACCGTCGGGCGCTCCGGATCCAGATGCAGGTCTGAAATAAACAGAGTGCCCGACACGGTGTCAGTAATGATTATCCGTTATTCCTGGACAGTGACTTTCTCAATAATGACGTCGCTGACGGGCACGTCTTGTTGACCACTTTTGTTGGCCGTCGGCACGTTTTCGATAGCCTCAACAACATCCATGCCATCAGTAACCTTGCCAAACACAGCATATCCCCAGCCTTGCGGAGACGGAGATGTATGGTTAAGGAAGGCGTTGTCCTTCACGTTGATAAAGAATTGTGATGTCGCAGAATCGGGTACGTTGGTACGCGCCATGGCGATGGTACCCTTGTCGTTCCTGAGTCCGTTATCTGCCTCGTTCTTGATCGGCGGATTGGTGGCTTTTTGCTGCATCGAGGTATCGAAGCCGCCACCCTGAATCATGAAGTTCGGGATGACACGATGAAATACGGTGCCGTCATAGTGTCCGGCCCTGGCATAGGTAACGAAATTTGCAACAGATAGCGGGGCTTTTTCTGCGTCGAGTTCAAGGGTAATCGTGCCTTTGTTGGTCTCCATGGTGACTGTAACCATGTCAGCTCCTTTTTTGCTTGTTTGATCGTCTTGGGTGAAGCCGGTTGCAGGTGCAATACCGACAGTAATGGCCATAAGCAGGCCGGTGAATAGTTTCATGTGCAGCTCCTGAGTCTGAAATCAGGTCGCTTATCATATAAGCTCTGGCGCTGTTTACAAGTCCCTGATTGGAATGCTTATGTTATATGGCGGAATATCTTTCAGTTACCCTGATTAGGCACTATTATTTGCGGCTTGTTTTTACTGCAGGATCAATCTCCCCGAATGCTAAAAATTTTCAACACCCTCACCAGCCACAAGGACACCTTTGTTCCCATAGATGCAGGCAAGGTTCGAATGTATGTCTGTGGCATGACAGTGTATGACTACTGCCATCTTGGCCATGCGCGGGTAATGGTTGTTTTTGATGTGGTGGTGCGCTATCTGCGCGCGCTTGGCTTTGAAGTGACCTATGTACGTAATGTGACCGATGTCGACGACAAAATCATCCAGCGCGCCAACGAAAATGGTGAGGACATTAACGCACTGACTGAAAGGTTTATTGCCATCATGAATGAGGATGCCGCGGCTTTGGGTGTTATCCCGCCTGATATGGAACCCCGAGCGACATCCTCCATGGACGATATCATCAGTATGATCGAAGCCCTGATAGCCAACGGCCATGCCTATCAAGGCGGCAATGGTGACGTCTATTATGATGTCAGCCGATTTGAAAATTACGGCAGACTTTCAGGGAAACAGCTGGAAGATTTACAGGCCGGCGCGCGCGTAGCGGTTGATGAGTCCAAAGATGATCCGCTGGATTTTGTTCTCTGGAAAACCGTAAAACCGGATGAACCCAGCTGGCCGTCTCCCTGGGGTGATGGACGACCCGGTTGGCACATCGAATGTTCGGCGATGTCGACGCAATGTCTGGGAGCGCATTTCGATATTCATGGCGGTGGTATGGATCTCAAGTTCCCTCATCATGAGAATGAAATTGCCCAGTCCGAGGCTGCCACTGGCCATACATTTGTAAACTACTGGATGCACAATGGTTTTGTCCGGGTCGACGATGAGAAAATGTCCAAGTCATTGGGTAATTTCTTTACGGTGCGGGAAATTATGAAGAGTTACCGTGCTGAAGAAATCAGGTATTTTATACTTGCCAGTCACTATCGCAGCCCCCTGAACTATTCCCAGGAAAATCTGGAGAACGGCAAGGCAGCGCTGACGCGGCTGTATACCACATTGCGTGGAATTACACCTGCGGACGCAGATGATTCATTGTGTGAAAACTATATCACTGCCTTCCACAAGGCGATGGATGATGATTTCAATTCACCGGAAGCGATTGCCGTGCTGTTTGAAATTGCCCGGGAGATAAACAGGAGCAGGGACAAGGATCCGAACAAGACAAAAGTGCTTGCCGGTTGTTTGCGTCGCCTGGGTACAATCCTCGGGTTGCTGCAGGCCGACCCTGACACCTACCTGCGGGAGACAGCGACGGCCGGTGGCGACGCGGCCGGCTTGATGCCTGCTGACGAGGTTGACGCGCTGATCGCCCGCAGAATCGGCGCGCGCTGTGCAAAAGACTGGGCGGAAGCAGACAGGATTCGGGATGAGTTGGATGCCGCAGGCATCATTATCGAGGATGGCGCTGCCGGTTCCAGCTGGCGCCGCAGCTAGTCGTTATGGCCATCATGCAGCTCTTCTGTTGCGAATAGCGTATTTTCCAGCAGGGTCGCGACGGTCATCGGGCCGACACCACCAGGTACCGGTGTGATCCAGGCAGCGCGTTCTCGCGCTGGCTCAAACTCGATATCACCCGCCAGGCTGCCATCTTCAAGGCGATTGATGCCGACATCGATGACGGTTGCGCCAGGCTTGACCCAGTCGCCTGATACCACGCCTGGTTTGCCTACCGCGACGACAAGAATATCTGCCTGGCCGACATGCACATCAAGATTCCTGGTAAAGCGGTGGCAGGTAGTCACGGTGCAGCCGGCAAGCAGTAACTCCAGTCCCATCGGGCGGCCGACGATGTTGGAGGCGCCGACAATCACAGCCTGGCGGCCGTAAAAGGGTTCTTCTGTATGTTCGAGCAGTGTAATAACGCCGCGTGGGGTACAGGAGCGCAGCGAGGGGCGTCGCAAGGCCAATCGACCTATGTTGTAGGGGTGGAAACCATCGACATCCTTGTCCGGTCTGATTTGTTCGGTAACCTTGTCGGCATCAATGTGTGCCGGTAGCGGGAACTGCACCAGTATTCCATCAATCACCGGATCAGCATTTAGTTCGTTAACCAGTGCGAGCAACTCTTTTTCCGAGGTGTCACTCGGAAGTTCATAGGTGCTCGAAAGAACACCGGCTTCGTCACATGCCGTGCACTTGTTGCGGACGTAAATTTCCGATGCAGGATCGTGTCCCACCAGCACTACGGCGAGGCCGGGGATGCGTTGCCCGTTTTGCCTGCGGGCATCAATTTTCTTCTTCACATTGTGCCGAACACCGGCGGCAATGGCCTTGCCATCAATCAGTTTTGCAGTCATTGGAGACGTGGCTTGCCCGTTTATGCAGTAGGCGGATTCTCGCATGTGGCCGTTGCGCGGTACAAGCTAATAGGCTGCAGCCTTGTTATCCAAAAGACAGGCGGGGATGGCTGAATTTCCGGGTGCTCAAAGGGCTGCTGCGTAGCTGGAAATTACAGGGACAAGATAATTGACCCTTTCATAAGCAGCACGTATCATCGCAGAGTTTCGCGGGGTAGGGTGATGCCGGGAAAAGACACAGAATAATCGGGGTATAGCGCAGCCTGGTAGCGCGCCTGCTTTGGGAGCAGGATGTCGGGAGTTCGAATCTCTCTACCCCGACCAATTTAAAAGGCGCGGATCGGGACACTTGTTCATGCAGAATCGGCGCCCGTAGCTCAACCGGATAGAGCACCGGCCTTCTAAGCCGACGGTTACAGGTTCGATTCCTGTCGGGCGCACCAATTTACAGGACAGGAAGGCTGCTTTTTATACGGTTTTATGGTGGGTGTAGCTCAGTTGGTAGAGCCCTGGATTGTGATTCCAGTCGTCGTGGGTTCGAGTCCCATCATCCACCCCATTTTTAAATGCTCATGTGGTTTCTGGC
>JAQBDO010000233.1:0-2554 GCA_032124375.1 Gammaproteobacteria bacterium | reverse complement strand
TGCGTTCCGAGACCAGCTTCGAGGGACAGGGACCGATGCTGCTGGAAGCCCTGTGTCACGGCAACAGCGACGCCATGGAACTGCCTTTATCCAAGGACGACAGTGGCCTGTGGACGGCCGACTGGGAACCGCTACTGGATATGCTGATGGATGCGTCGCAGTCAGTCGCCGCACGCGCCAGCCGCTTTCATGGCAGCATGGCAGCCACTATCCTGCAACAATCCAGACAGGCGCGTACCGACCATGGCATCCATGCAATCGGCTTGTCAGGCGGTGTATTCCAGAACCGGGTACTCACTGAACAAGCGATCACCTTACTGCAGAGCGACGGTTTTAACGTCACGCTGCCGGAAGATATCCCGGTCAATGACGCCGGCATCAGTTTTGGCCAGGTCATTGAGTACGGCGCAAAACACCACTGAACGGCAACATCGGATGACGCTGCGCTGATCCGACCCGTGGTCTGCTGCGCCACGACCGCACAAGAGAACACATTATGGAAGATACACACATCGCACTGGCACATGGCAACGGCGGTCGCTTCATGCGCGAGCTGATTGACGACATCTTCGCACGCCACCTGTCCAACCCGGAGCTGGATGTGCAGGCCGATGCGGTACCACTGACACTGAATGGCTGCGAGTTGATGTTCACTACCGACGGCTTTACCGTGCAGCCACTGGAATTCCCGGGAGGCAATATTGGTTCGCTGGCGGTACATGGCACTACCAATGACCTGGCGGTCGCCGGGGCCATCCCGAAGTACCTGAGTCTGAACGCCTTTATCGAGGAAGGCATGGAAGTCGCCGTACTTGATCGCATCATCAAAACGCTGGCTGACAGCGCCCGCGCCATTGACGTACAGGTGGTGGCCGGCGACACCAAGGTGCTGCGTCGCGGTGAAGGGGGCGGACTGTACCTGGCCACCACCGGTATCGGCATCCGTAGCAACCGGCTACTCGGACTGAACCGCATTCGTGGAAATGATGTCATTCTCGTCAGCGGCCCGGTGGGCGACCATGGTATTGCGGTACTGCTGGCGCGTGAGGAATTCGGCCTGCACGGTGACCTTAAGTCCGATGCCGCCAGTGTGCTGCCTTTGACGCAAGCGGCACTCAAGGTGCCCGGCTTGCGCTTCATGCGTGACCCGACACGCGGCGGACTGGCAACGGTCGCACATGAACTGCAGCGGGCAACCGGCATGGGTATCACCCTCTCGCAGCAGGCGATCCCGGTGCGCGACCCGGTGCAATCGGTCTGTGACATGCTCGGCTACGATCCCATGTACCTGGCGTGCGAGGGCCGTGTCGTTGCCGTCGTCGCGCCCGATGATGCCGAACTGTTACTGCAACGCTGGCAGGCCTTACCGGATGGTGAGAATGCCGCCATTATCGGTCACGTTAAAAACGCGGGCGGGCATGTGCTGTTGCAGACCGAACTCGGTGGTGAACGCATCCTGGAAGAACTCGAGGATGACCCGCTACCGCGCATCTGCTGAGCGACCGTCCGGTTCGCCGCCAGACAAAGAACGTCCAGCAGTATCCACTGCATCCGAGACACCGGAGTTGAGCAGCCCAGCCATGTCCAGCCACATCATCAAGCAACTCATCGGCTTGTCCGGCGTCGCAAACGACGAACGGCCAGCAGCACGTCGCTGGGCCGGCCGTTTTGAATTACCCATGATTCTGCTGGCCATCTGGATACTGATCGAGTGGTATCTGCGGGCGAAAGGCGTTTACCCTGCGACCTTTGACCGCGTCACCGACTGGGGTATCTGGCTGTTCTTTGTGCTTGAAACGCTGGTGCTTACCCGCCTGGTAGAGAACAAGGTTCAATACCTGCGCAGCAACTGGATGAACCTGCTGATTATCGCGACCGGTGTGCCCTTGTTGTGGGGCGGCGGCACCCATGCAGCCGCCTTGCGGACACTAAGGCTGCTGCTGATGTTGCCATTGTTGCTAAACACCTCGGCGACCGTGCGCAAAATTCTGACTCGCAATCACCTGGGTACCACGTTGCTGGTGGCGCTGACGTTTACCCTGATGTCCGGGTTTATCATCGCCGGTATCGACCCAACGATCGAAACCGTCTGGCAAGGTGTCTGGTGGGCCTGGGTGACGGTGGCAACGGTGGGCTATGGTGATATCGTACCGCAGAGCACCGCAGGCAAGGTGTTTGGAGCTTTCGTCATTCTGTTTGGCCTGGGGTTCTTCTCGCTGCTGACCGCCAGCTTTTCCGCCTACTTCGTGTCGCGCGGCGAGATAGAGATCGAGGAAGATGAGGCCGAGGAGATCTACCGCCTGAAAGATATCGTAACGCGCATAGAGGCCATGGAACAAACGCTGCAGCGGATTGAAAGCCGCCTGAATGAAGACCGGGACAAGACATGACCTTCGGCTCCACGGCACACAATTTCGATCAGTCGAAGCATGCGGCCAGGCATTGCATTATTGTTAAGTCACCGATGAAAACCTGCCTGTGAATATTGTATATCTGACTGATATCATCATTCTGCTGGCTGCAGCAGTCATCGCTGTACCGTTGTTTCGATCCC
>JAQBDO010000232.1:0-2761 GCA_032124375.1 Gammaproteobacteria bacterium | reverse complement strand
AGGTGGCCTGTACTTCGGGCAGTATGTGCGTGGAAAGAATGATGCCGTGTTCCTTGCCGAGTTCACAGATCAGGGCGCGAATTTCGCGTATCTGCAGGGGGTCAAGGCCGACCGTCGGCTCATCCAGTATCACCACGGCCGGGCTGTGAATAATGGCCTGCGCAATGCCGACCCGTTGTTGATAGCCCTTGGACAGATTGCCAATCAGGCGTTTGCCAACATCGCCGAGTCCGCAGCGTTCTTTTGCAGTGGCTACTGAACGACTGATATCACTGCGCGGAATACGGTTCAGTTTGGCGCAATAGTACAGGTACTCATCGACCGTGAGTTCCCGGTATACCGGTGGCTGTTCGGGCAGATAGCCAATTTCAAGTTTGGCGCGCTTTGGCTGATCGAGCAGGTCGATGCCGGCAATACTGATCTGACCGGCGCCGGGGGCAAGATTGCCGGTAATCATCTGCATGGTGCTGGATTTTCCCGCGCCATTGGGACCCAGGAAACCCAGCACTTCACCCTTGGCAAGATCAAAACTGACATCGTTGACGGCACGGGTCAGGCTGTAATAGCGGGTGAGGTGCTCGACGTGTACCAGTGCTTCCTTGGACATGGTGCGTATTATTACGTTTGTACCCGCGATTACAAGGCGGCAGAATAGATACTTCCCCGTGGGCAGCACGACAGACCAGGTGGCCCTGCCGCAACACTGAAATCATGAAGCGATCCGCTTCTTCAGGTATTTATTCAGGGCAATAAAAAACCCGGCATGGCCGGGTTCTTTAATATATTGGACCTGTCCCTGAAAGCGTTACTTGATCTTGGCTTCCTTGTACATAACGTGCTGGCGAACGACCGGGTCAAATTTTTTGATTTCCATTTTTTCCGGCATGTTGCGTTTGTTCTTGGTCGTGGTGTAGTAATGACCGGTGCCGGCGCTGGAGACGAGTTTGATTTTGTCACGCATGCTGTTTTCTCCTAGACCTTGTCGCCGCGGGAGCGGATATCGGTAAGTACCGAGTCAATCCCCAGCTTATCGATGATGCGCATGCCCTTGGCAGAGACGCGCAGTTTAATAAAGCGCTTTTCAGTGGCTACCCAGAAGCGATGTTCGTGCAGGTTCGGCAGGAAACGACGACGGGTTCTGTTTTTGGCGTGGGACACGTTGTTGCCGCTTTGCGGACATTTCCCCGTGACCTGACATACTCTGGACATTGATCTAAACCTCGTTAAAAAAAGCCCGCCATCAGTAAGCGGGGCGCATTTTATAACAGAAACGCGGGCTGCTTACAAGCAGGGAGGTGTTCCTGTGTTGGCGGGTAACTTAATTAAATCAACGATATGTAACATATAGCAAGTGAATAATGTTTTTTCAGGCGGGTGTGATATCGCTAGATCAACCCTCTTTCGGCGAATGACACGCCGTTGTCATCACCCACCACGATATGGTCCAGCACCCGCACGTCAATCAGGGCCAGCGCCTCGCCGAGGCGGCGGGTCAGCTGGATATCGGCACGGCTCGGTTCTGCGACACCTGACGGGTGGTTGTGAGACAGAATGACAGCAGCGGCATTGTGGGCCAGGGCGCGTCGCACCACTTCGCGCGGGTGCACGCTGGCACCGTCTACGGTGCCGCGAAATAATTCTTCGAAGGCGATCACCCGGTGCCGGTTGTCCAGAAACAGGCAGGCAAACACCTCATGGGGAAGATGCCGCAAGCGGCTGGCCAGAAAGCGGCGCGTGGTTTCCGGATTTTCCAGACTGTCTTCGCGCTGCAATTGCTCCAGCAAGTGACGGCGTGTCATCTCCAGGACAGCCTGCAGTTGTGCAAATTTTGCTGTCCCCAGGCCGTGATGTGCGCAGAATTGCTGCTGGTCGGCCTCCAGCAGCGGGCGTAATCCGCCAAATGTACCCAGTAATTCACGGGCAAGGTCGACGGCCGTCTTGCCGCTGACGCCGGTACGCAGAAAGATGGCGAGTAGTTCGGCGTCGGAGAGGGCAGCCGGGCCACGCGCCAACAGTTTTTCACGGGGTCGCTCGTTGGCCGGCCAGTTTCGGATGGTGTGCATGGGTACAGGTATGTCACAGGCCGACTGGCAGTGACAGCGGCGGAATACCCGCGTGATTGTAGGCTGATGCCGGCTTTTAGCGTTCCCCGGCAAATCAATCATCTGGTAGACTGCTTGCAGATGAATTACCTGACCGGAAAACACATTTTGCTGGGCGTCACCGGCGGCATCGCTGCCTACAAGAGTGCCGAGCTGGTGCGCCAGCTACGCCAGTCGGGTGCGCTGGTGCGTGTTGTAATGACAGCTGCAGCGACCGAATTCATTACCCCGTTGACACTGCAGGCGTTATCGGGAAATCCGGTGCATACCCAGCTGCTGGATCCGGCCGCAGAAGCCGCCATGGGGCACATCGAACTGGCGCGCTGGGCCGATGCCTTGCTGATTGCACCGGCTACGGCGGATTTTATTGCCCGTGTGGCTGAAGGCCGTGCCAATGATTTGCTGGCGGCTGTCTGCCTGGCTTGTGATGCGCCGGTTGCCGTTGCTCCGGCGATGAACCGCGCAATGTGGGAGAATCCGGCGACCGGGGAAAATCTTGCCACATTGCAAGCACATAGTATTCGTGTGCTGGGTCCGGCGGAAGGTTTGCAGGCCTGTGGTGAAACAGGGCCTGGGCGAATGCTGGAACCTGCGGAGCTTGTTGAGGCGTTGTCAGTCGTGTTTCAGAGCGGGGTGCTGGCCGGACGCCAGGTGCTGGT
>JAQBDO010000231.1:0-3745 GCA_032124375.1 Gammaproteobacteria bacterium | reverse complement strand
GTAAATCAAGCGAGCTGGAAGTCGGTGAATGGGTGCTGGCGATTGGCTCGCCGTTTGGTTTTGATCATTCTGCAACCGCCGGCATTGTCAGCGCCAAGGGTCGTAGCCTGCCGCGTGAAAACTATGTGCCGTTTATCCAGACAGATGTGGCCATCAATCCCGGTAATTCGGGCGGACCGCTGTTTAACCAGGAAGGTGAAGTGGTGGGTGTGAATTCGCAGATCTACAGTCGTACCGGGGGCTACATGGGACTGTCTTTTGCCATTCCTGTTGAGGTGGCCATGGATGTGGCAGACCAGTTGAAGACGGCGGGTAAGGTCAAGCGTGGCTGGCTGGGTGTGTTGATTCAGGATGTGACACTTGACCTGGCCGAGTCGTTCGGGATGAAACATCCACGCGGAGCGCTGGTGGCAAGAGTGCTGCCGGACAGTCCTGCGCTCAAGGCCGGTATTCAGGTGGGCGATGTCATCGTCATGTTCGATAACAAGGACATACGGGATTCAGCCAGCCTGCCACCGATCGTCGGCAGCTCTAAAGTGGGTGTGCCTTTACCGACGGTGGTTATTCGCAATGGCAGCGAGGAAACGCTCAATGTGAAGCTGGGAGAGTTGCCGGAAGACAAGTCACTGGCGGAGACCACCAGGGGCCCGCAGGTAGAGCAGACCAACCGCATCGGCTTCAGCGCGGTTGACCTGACGGAGGAACAGAAACAGGGGTTCGAGATCAAGGGTGGGGTGCTGGTTACGCATGTCGTTGAGGGCCCGGCATCGCAGGCAGGTATTCGCAAGGAAGATATTATCCTGAGTATCGACAGCAAGCCGGTAAAGAATCTTGAGCAATTCCAGAAACTGGTGAATGCCTTACCGGCCGGAAAATCGGTGGCGTTGCTGGTGCAGAGAGAAGGCAGTCCGACCTTTCTGGCTGTCAAGATTCCGAGTGAGTAGTAATCAGCTTGCGCTACCCTGGGTGGTGGATTCTTGACGCAGCAGCTGACTGTCTACACCCGGCGGGGATGCCATCTGTGTACCGATATGACGCAGGCGCTGGAGCGCCTGCGTCTGGAACTGGCTTTCGATATAACCACCGTGGATATTGATGCAGACCCGGAACTGCGGCGATTGTACGACACGCGGGTGCCCGTGCTGGCCGCTGAGGGTGTCGAGATTTGCTACTACTTCCTTGAGGAACAGCGTCTGCGCGAGCATTTACTGGCGCATGGCTGATTCTTTCACGGATTGAGTGACTTGCAGGGCGGTTCCTGTATAATTAAAACCTCACCAAGAATCAGCTACTTGAAGGCGATTCTTCCCCGAAATCATTTGCTCGCCAGCGCCCTGTGTTCAGGGTCATATCCGCATACTTCATGACAGACAGCCAGCACGTTCGCAATTTCTCAATTATTGCGCATATCGATCACGGTAAATCAACGCTGGCTGACCGCTTTATCCAGCTCTGTGGTGGTTTGACTGACCGGGAAATGGGCAATCAGGTGCTCGACTCCATGGATCTGGAACGCGAGCGTGGTATCACCATCAAGGCCCAGAGTGTCTCGCTCAAATACACCGCACGCTCCGGCGAGGTGTATGCATTAAACCTGATTGACACCCCCGGTCATGTGGATTTTTCCTACGAGGTGTCGCGTTCGCTGGCCGCCTGTGAGGGTGCCTTGCTGATTGTGGATGCTGCCCAGGGCGTGGAGGCCCAGAGCGTTGCGAACTGCTACACCGCGATTGATCTGGATCTGGAAGTGGTACCGGTGTTGAACAAGATTGACCTGCCTGCCGCCGACCCCGACCGCGTCAGGCAGGAAATTGAACAGATCATTGGTCTGGATGCTGATGATGCTATTTTGGTGAGTGCCAAGACCGGGGTGGGTGTCCAGGATGTGCTGGAAGAGCTGATTCGGCGAATTCCGCCGCCACGTGGTGATGCCGATGCGCCGCTCAAGGCGTTGATTGTTGATTCCTGGTTTGATAATTATGTGGGCGTGGTATCGCTGGTACGTATCGTGGACGGGCGGCTGGCACGCCGGGACAAGATCAAGGTGATGTCGACTGGCCGTCATTTTCAGGTTGAGAAGCTGGGTATCTTTACGCCGAAACCGCTGGAGTGCGGGACGCTGAAGGCGGGTGATGTCGGCTTTCTGGTGGCGGGTATAAAGGACATCGACGGTGCGCCGGTGGGTGACACGCTGACGCTGGTCAATGCCCCGGCCGCTGCGCCCCTGCCGGGCTTCAAAAAGATACAGCCGAATGTGTTTGCGGGGCTCTATCCGGTCAGTTCTGATGACTACGAGAACCTGCGCGACGCGCTGCAAAAACTACGCCTGAATGATTCAGCCCTGCACTATGAGCCGGAGACATCGGAGGCGCTGGGTTTCGGTTTTCGTTGCGGATTTCTCGGCATGCTGCACCTGGAAATTGTGCAGGAACGGCTGGAACGTGAGTATGATCTCGACCTGATTACAACGGCACCCACGGTCATCTACGAGGTGCTGGGTACCGGCGGCGAGATCACGAAGATTGATAACCCGGCCAGCCTGCCGCCGGTGAACCAGATTGAGGAAATCCGTGAGCCGATTATCAGGGCGAATATCCTGGTGCCGCAGGATTACCTCGGTAACGTCATTACCCTGTGCATAGAAAAGCGTGGCGTGCAGAAAGACATGCAGTATCTCGGCAGTCAGGTGTCGCTGAACTACGAGTTACCGATGAGTGAAGTGGTGCTGGATTTCTTTGACCGCCTCAAGTCGGTGAGCCGTGGCTACGCTTCTTTTGACTATCATTTTTTGCGTTTTCAGGCGGCACCGCTGGTGAAGCTGGATATCCTGATCAACGGTGAACGGGTCGATGCGCTGTCGTTGATTGTGCACCGGGATGTGTCACTTTCACGCGGGCGCTCGCTGACAGTAAAAATGAAAGAGCTGATTCCCCGGCAGATGTATGATGTTGCCATTCAGTCGGCCATTGGTGCCCAGATTATCGCGCGTACCACGGTCAAGGCGTTGCGCAAGAACGTCACGGCAAAATGCTATGGCGGCGATATTACCCGCAAGCGCAAGCTGCTGGAGAAACAGAAGGCGGGCAAGAAGCGCATGAAGCAGTTTGGTCGTGTCGAGATACCCCAGGCCGCCTTTCTTGCGGTGTTGCGCGTCGATAATGAATAATGTCGCATTTGCACGGGCCGATAAGACAGCAGACAGCAAGCAGACGAGGCTATAAATGAACTTTGATTTCCCAGCATTACTGGTCGGAGCCACCCTGTTTACCGGGCTTGCATGGGCACTGGATGCAGCTTTTCTGGCGCCGAAGCGCAGGCGGAGGGCTGCAAGCCTGGTACAGGAGGGTGTTACGCAGGACTCCGACCAGGTCGCTATAATCCTGAAGGAACCGACCTGGATCGAGTACTGCAAGTCATTCTTTCCGGTCATCCTGGCCGTGCTGTTGTTGCGTTCCTTCCTGGTGGAACCGTTTCGTATCCCGTCCGGTTCCATGATGCCGACCTTGCTGGTGGGCGATTTTATCCTGGTAAACAAGTTCGCCTACGGCATCCGTCTCCCGGTCCTGAACACCAAGATAATCGAAATAGAAGAGCCCGAACGCGGTGACGTTGTCGTGTTTCGCTACCCGAAGGACCCTTCGGTTGACTACATCAAAAGGGTGGTCGGGCTGCCCGGTGACACTATCCGCTACGCCAACAAGGTCGTTTACGTTAACGGTCAGCCGGCGGGGCTGGTACCTGCGGG
>JAQBDO010000230.1:0-5508 GCA_032124375.1 Gammaproteobacteria bacterium | reverse complement strand
CGTTGCAGGGCCTTGTCATCAAACAGGAACAGGCAAAGTATGATGGTCAGCAGGTTGATCCAGTTGTGGTTGCTGGTGAGGATGATCAGTAGCTGCCAGAAGATGGTGATCCAGGCGGCTGCAAAGCGCCAGCGTCGTGGCAGGAACATCATAAACGGAACCACCAGCTCGACGAACAGGGTGCCGCCGGTGCCAAAACGCAACAACCATTCCGGTAACTGGTGCACATACCAGGCGATCGGGTTTGGTAGTGGTTGCACTTCAAAGTAGGTGTCCAGCGCGGTCAGCCCAGACCAGGCCGGATCACCGCTGGCAAGCTTGGATAGTCCCGACATAAAACGCAGCCGAAATAACAGCCAGCGGAATAACAGGATGACGACGCGGGATTGCGGGGTCAGGAAAATAGCAAGGAATCCACATTCAAGAAGCAGGCTATCCCATTGAAAATTAAGAAATGGGTGAGTGGCGTGAAACAGGGATAAGTACAGGACAAAGGCACCAACCAGTGCCGGGCGTGACCAGCGGTTGAACAGGATTAGCAGGGCGCAGAGCCCCCCCAGGAGGCAGGCACCGACCAGCGCCGGGTCGCTGGCATTTAACCAGAACAGGGTGGGCAGTTGCAGGAACCGTTCCGGACCGAGTTCTGTGGCTAGCCCGGCCAGACCTGCACTGATGGGGATGATGCCTCCACTGCCGGCAAGGCCCTCGATCTGCACCCCGAGCGAGGCGAAGGCGATCAGATAGATGATCCCCAGCAGACGCAGGAACAGCGCTGAGATCAGTTGGTAATTGTTAAGCATGCCGATGGTCATTAACCACAAGCATAGTCGTGTCGGCAGCGATAGTTAAGGGCATATTGCCAGCCGGGTTTCTGGCGGGGTGGCCGGTAAACGGGCAAATGGTATAGTGGCCGCACTTTGTCTGACTATGGCCCTGCCCGGGCGATTTTTCTCGCTGAATTCCGGGCGTTATTGCATAACGGATATGTGATATGACGGTAGAACCGATTACTCACGTTCAGCAACAGCAGGTGATGTCTGCAACCCGTTGTTGCATCCAGCGTGCAGAACAATTGTTTGAGCATGAATTCAAAGTGCCGGCAGTGACGTTTGACCTGCAGGGCAGGGCGGCGGGGATGTACCGTGTGCGTAATGCCCGGCGACAGATACGTTATAACCCCTATATCTTTGGCAAGTACTTTGCGGATAACCTCGCCAATACAGTGCCGCATGAAGTGGCGCATTACCTGACCGATGTGCTGTACGGCCTGCAGCATGTCCGCCCGCATGGCGGGGAGTGGCGGGCGGTTATGCGTGTGCTTGATGCTGAACCGAGTGTTACCTGCAACTATGATCTGACCGGTGTGCCGTTGCGACGACAGCGACGTTTCTGTTACCGCTGTGTTTGTTCATCACATGCCGTGAGTGCCGTCCGGCATAACCGGGTGCAGCGCGGTCTGGGGAAGTACGTCTGCAAGCATTGCAGCACCGCGCTGGTGTTTGCCGGCTGATCCACAGGAAAACAGCTGCAGCCTCTGTCCATGAAATCAAGAAACATTATAGCTGCGTTCCTTGTCCCCGTGATTATCGGGGCGGTGGTGTTCTTTCGGGTGGTCCCGTGGGAAGCGGCCAGACGTAATAACCCGATGGCAGTGCCGCCTCCGTACACGGTCCCTGCTGCAGCCAGTGCCTTGCATCAATCCCTGTTTGTTGCCGATTTACATGCAGACTCATTGCTGTGGGACCGTGATTTACTGGAGCACGATACCATCGGCCTGGTGGATATCCCGCGATTGATACAAGGCAATGTCGGGCTGCAGGTATTTTCAGCGGTGACAAAAGTGCCTGCCAACCGCAATATGCAGCGTAATTCGGGTGACAGTTTTGACATGATCACCCTGCTGGCCGTTGCCGGGCGCTGGCCGCTGCAGAGCTGGGCTAGCCTCAAACAGCGCGCCCTGTATCAGGCCGGCAAGTTACAGGCCTTTGCAGACAGGTCCGACGGACGACTGGTATTAATCAGAACACGCCAGGACTTTGAACGTTACCTTGCAGAGAGAACCGCTGGCGCGCCTGTCGTTGCGGGACTGCTGGCCCTTGAAGGTGCGCAGGTGCTTGAGGGTGACGTGCAGAATGTGGATGTCATGTATGCCGCGGGTTACCGGATGCTGGGGCTGGTGCACTTGTATGATAATGACGTAGGTGGTTCGGCACACGGTGAGCAGCAGCAGGGGCTGAGCGCATTCGGGCGTACAGTGGTCAAGCGTGCCGAGGCGCTCAATATGATTCTGGATCTGGCGCATGCATCACCGGCGCTGTTTGATGAGGTGCTGGCGATGTCGACCCGACCGGTGGTGAGTTCGCACACCGGTGTGCGTGGCACCTGTGAAGGCTCCCGCAACCTGACGGATGCGCAGCTGCGCGCTATTGCCGCGAGCGGTGGTGTTGCTGGTATTGGCTATTGGCCCAATGCAAGCTGTGATGAGGATGTAGCGGCAATCATCAGGTCAATTCGTTATGCAGCAGATCTTGTTGGTGTCGAGCATGTATCGCTGGGCTCTGATTTTGACGGTTCGGTACAAACACCGTTTGATACCAGCGGGCTTGCCCTGATTACAGCAGGATTACTGGCTGACGGGTTTACGGAAACCGATATCGGCAAGATCATGGGCGGTAATGTTGTCCGCCTGTTGCAGCAAATGCTGCCGTCAGAATAACTGTTTATTCCCCGTCACTTCTGCAGGCCGGCGCGGTCGCAACATTTTTTGAATTTCTTGCCGCTGCCGCAAGGGCAGGGGTCATTGCGTCCGACCTTGGGTGCTTCACGCCGGTACTGACCGGGGGTGACCATCTTGCCATCGAAGAAATACCAGGTGTCATTGGTCTTGCGGAACTCGGCCAGTTCATGGTGTTCCAGCTTTTGGTTATTACGTTTGTAGGTGGCCCGGAACTCAACGGTGCCGGTGTTTTCTGTTGTCGGGTCGCCGGTCACGTTTAGGATTTCCAGGCCGGTCCAGTCCGATTCGCGCGCCCATCTGGCAGCGCCTTCCTCGTCATAGTCGTTGCGCTGCCCGGGGTGCAGTGTTTCCAGCAGGTAGGGCATTTCCTGATGTGCAAAGGCTGAATAGCGCGCCCGCATCAGTGCCTCCGGGCCGGGTGCCCTGACGGTCCCCTTGATCAGCGGTTCACAGCACTCGCTGTAAGACAAGCCGGAGTTGCAAGGGCAGGCCGTGGAGTCGTTCATACATATTCCTTGTTGGATTGAAATGCCGGGCTGCTATTCTACCTGCATGTGCGTGAAACGACTATATGACCGATACAGGCTCGCCCGGCAGGAGGGCGCGGTGTATGGATGACGAAGAACGGGATCGCAGGATTCTGCAATGGCAGAAGCAGGCGCGCGCGGCGGGGAAAAAAAGAAGGCGCCGTAACCTCTATGTCATCACGCTTGACCCGGAGGTGTTATGGGTCAAGGAATTTCGTCAGGAAAATCCGGGTTACGTTGCAGGCATGCCCTGTGTCTATGTGGGCAGGACCATTCACGATCCCGGTGACCGTTTTTTGCAGCACATGGTCGGTTACCGTAGCAGCAAGTATCCGCGCAGGTACGGGGTTGAACTGGCGCTTGACCTTATGGAGGGGTTTTCTGCCGGGGATTTCAAGGCCAGCGAACGGGAAGCCGCGCTGGCCGACTGGTTGCGGGCCCAGGGTTTTGCGGTATGGCAGAACTAGCTGCAGAATCGCGGATGCGGTGGTTAATTTGTTCGCGCTTGCAAAGCGTTCCATCAGGAATTGACACAGCCGTGAATTGTTATAACCACCTGTAGCGGACCCCGTCCGCGACAGCTCCTGGTGGAGACAATCATTTCTCGCAGGTGACCGCTATACATTGCGGCTGGTCAGCACCCTGTGCAAACTGCTCTATTTCCGCCAGCGTATCCTTGTAATTGTTATCATCCTCTCCGAATTTTACAGCGCAGCCTGCAGCAGATCTTGCCTGTTGCGGACAACCGCTTTGCAACAGGGCGTAGGCAAGGTTGTTCCAGCCGCGGGCATCGTGCGGTGTTAGCCGGGTTACCTGCAGAAAGGCGGCGCCGGCCTCGATGTTATTACCCATGCCAAACAAGCTGTTCCCATAGGTCATCCATGCGAGCGGTTCATTCGGCCAGTGTTGGGTGGCGGCCAGGTAGGCGCTCAAGGCAGCGTCAGTTTGGGCAGCGGCTTCCAGATCGTGGGTTGCTTGCAGGTAGGGCGCCAGTTGGGCGCTTGCCGGGATCTTGCCGGCAGGCAGGATGACCAGCGCCCAGTAACCACTCCGTGACCAGGTTCTCTCGAAGGTGGCGAGGCTGGTGTGCCAGCGCTTGCGGGTACCCGAGCGCAGAATGAGTTGCTGTTTTTCGAGATCAAACCCCACGACGACGGCAAAGTGCCAGTTCTGAAACCAGTCAGTCCCCAGATTCTGCATGACAAGGATCGGGTTGCCGTGCGCCACTTCTGTTAACAATGCCTGCAGGGAAGCGGTTAACGGGTAGGCCAGCATCTGGTAGCGGCGTGCCGTGGCGGTGATTTCTTCAGGCAGACTGCCGTGCAGTGCCGGCACATAAACCGCATCGACAAGTTCTTCCGGCGTTACCCTGACTGCGTGTGCAGCAAGCACTGTCGCCAATGCAGCAGGTCCGCACTGATACTGTTGCTGGGGGTAGAAAGGTGTTTCTGTAAGTTCAATGGCGCGAGGCAAGCCGGGCGCAGTAGCCGCCATGAGCGCCCGGGTTTGGGGCGCTGTTGTGCAGGCAGCCAGGAAAAGTGTACTGAATAAAACACCCGCCAACAGGCGGGTGTTTACGTCCAGTGTCATCCCGGTTTATTTAACAGGATGAATAAAAGGGAAGATGTCCGTGGCGCCGATGACATCGGTAATAACAAAGACGATAAAGATGACCAGCAGGATGCCGAGAATATTGCCACCGGCATTCAGGTCGCCAGCTTGCTGATTAATACGTGCCAGCTCAGCGTCGGTCAGGCTGTTAATGCGGGTATTGATCTGGTCAGGGCTAACCCCCCAGGCTTGCAACTGTTGCCGGGCAGTGTCCTGTTCAAACAGCTGCCGCAGACTGTCGCGTGTCTGAACGGACAGGCTCTGGTTGACAACTTGTTCGTTACCAATCATGGCTGCCTGTGCAGGCAACATTGGCATGAGGGCCAGCAGTATGGAAAGCAGGGCGGCAGTCGGGCGTCGCAGAAAGTGCATCATTGAAATCTCCTGATGGTTGGATATTGAGTGCGTTCGGGTATGCGCCCGGCAGTATACAACTAGTGGTGCTTATCATGAAATCATCAGGGAGAATATCTTAACTGCCGGGAAAATAGGGGATTTTAGTGACGCCACCGCTTCCCCTGCAGGGGAGACGGTGGCGGCAGGTCATGTAACTGCTCAGGGAGCAAGTTCGATATCATTATCGACGACGATGCCGGTTCCCGGGCAATAGAGCTTGGTGTCGCCGGCATGTTT
>JAQBDO010000229.1:0-3640 GCA_032124375.1 Gammaproteobacteria bacterium | reverse complement strand
ACGCAGTTGATCTGGAAGCAGGAAGTCGTCATGTGAACGCGATTCGGCATGTTCCAGTTTTTGAACTCGCCGATCAGCTCGTCCATCATGGATTTCACCACACCGGAGGCGTCAGAGCCCGGGATGTCGCAGTGTAACCAGCCCTGGGTGTGTGACATCATGGCCACCGAGTTACGGGTACCGCCAACGATGAAGCCGGCCTCTTCAATTGCCTTGATCAGCGGCTGTACCTTGGCTTCATCAGCCACCTGGTACTCGATGTTGCTGCGGATGGTGAAGTGAATGTAGCCCTCGCCGTATTCATCACCAATGTCGCAAAGCTTGCGCAGGGTGAATACGTCGAGAATACGCTGGGTACCTGCGCGCACAGTCCAGATCTTGTCACCGTTGTTGGAAACGTGCAGCAGCACGCCCGGTTGTGGGTCTTCGTGGTAGGCCCACTGTCCGTAATTCTTGCGCATCACCGGATGCATGTACTGGAACCCATCCGGGCAACCTGATTCAATTGGCGACCGCATTTCTTGTGCCATGAGATTCTCCTGTAATTCTGTATTTTATTGAACAAGCCCCGGTGTCATTCACCGGGGCTGTTTCGATTCAACTACCGGTTTGTTATGCAGAAGCTGCCTGTTTCTCTTCGCGCTTTCTCGCAAACCATTTCTCGGCTTCTTCGTCCCAGCCATCCATGCGGACATAGGAACTCTGACGCGGGCTGCCGATCATGTTCGGGTCAACGTCAATGCCGATACCTTCGAGGAAGTTCACCAGACCGATGCGCTCGATCATCTCACCGCAACGCTCGTGTTCCAGACCGTTCTCAGCCCAGAAGTCGATGATGTCCTCGGCCATTTCCTGCAGGCTTTCGTAATCTTCTTCGGTTTCCATCTTCTTGAAAGGCACAACCACGGTACCCATGAGATCGCCGATCTTCAGGGTGCGCTTGCCGCCGATCAGGATGGTGACACCCTTGTCGTCGCCGGGATGCAGTGCCTTCGGCATAACATTCAGGCAGTGCATGCAACGTACACAGTTGTGGTTGTCGACGATGAAGTTGTCATTGTCGTCCAGCGATATGGCCTGTGTCGGGCAACGTGTGATGACGTTGTCGATGATGTACTGGCGGCCTTTCTTTGCAAGGTAGTACTTGATTCCTTCCTGATCGACTTTCATGTCATCACGCCAGGTGCCGATGATGGCGAAGTCAGAGCGCTCAATGGCGTTCTGGCAATCATTCGGTCAACCTGAGACCTTGAACTTGAACTTGTAAGGCAGGGCAGGGCGATGCACGTCGTCAGTGAAGTTGTTCACCATCGCGCGGTGAATACCGTGCTCGTTACAGTTGGACATTTCGCAACGGGCGCCACCGACACAGGACATGGCTGTGCGGACACAGGGGCCGGCGCCGCCAAGATCAAAACCGTATTCGTTGATTTCGTCAAAGAAGTGCTGGGTACCCGCAGTCGTCGTACCGATGAACATGATGTTGCCGGTTTGACCGTGGAAGGTCACCAGGCCAGAGCCGTGTTTTTCCCAGCTGTCACCCAGCTGGCGCAACATGTCCGTGGTGTAGAAATTACCGGCCGGTGGTTGTACGCGGATAGTATGGAATTCTCTGGATTCCGGGAAGGCATCACCGACTTCAGAGAAACGCGGGATAATACCGCCACCATAACCATAGACGCTGACGGTGCCGCCTTTCCAGTAACCCTTGCGAGTTTCATAGGAATGTTCCAGCTGACCAAGCAGACCGTTGGTTACACTGTTGATGCGCTCATCCGGATGTTCGTCACGCAGTCGTTTGATGCCGGTTATGAAACTCGGCCATGGGCCGGTTTCAAGATTATCAAGCATCGGTGTTGGATAGATGTTCTTAGCCATGGTGATCTCCTGAGATTTTGTTTTCGCCTACACCATCAAGTTTTAACTGAGTCGCGATTTGTCGCCCGGCCAGACAGTACCGTGCAACGACTGAATCAGTGAGTTACTCACGCCCGCAGACTGACTAACTCTTGACTACGCGCATTCTAGGGTTGGACCCTGTCAGGAACATATCCTACCCATGGGGTGGCGCGGATATTGGCCCGTATCCCGAAATGGGTATTGGCAAAAATATTATTTAAATTCCTGTAGTTAGTTGCCAGTGGCTGCTTTACTAATGAGAGCAGAGTTTTTTCTTATATTAACGTGCACTTAAATGTTTTTTCATGTTTCTGTGTGATGACAGATGCTAAAAAAACCCGTTTTCTAATGAGAATGACATGCATTATTAACTGGAAAAGTTATGCAGGTTTTTGTCAGAAAGCAGTGTATTAAAATATTCTGACTTCGTAGTATGACGTCCCCGTTTATGTCGAGACTTCGTCACACAATGCAGCCTTTTGATCTTGCCAACGAGTCGGACTATCAGCACTGGCGTACCATCAAGCTGGCTGATTATAACGTAATGGCTGACGCACCGATTGTGCCCGTCAAGGATATTGCTGCGCTGACTGAAGCGGAACATGCTGCCATTCTGGATCGGTGTTGCAGGATGAACATGGCGATCTATGAGGTGACCGGCACGGGGCAGACTGGCAAGCAGGCTATGCGACTGCTGGGACAGCAATTTGGTCTTGAGACCCTGGATACCAACCTGCGTGCTGATGAAGACAGTATTACTTCCCTGCGGGTGGTTGAGGCGGGCGCCGGCACACATTACATCCCCTATACCAATCGTCCGCTAAACTGGCATACCGACGGTTATTACAACCGCCTGGATCAACAGGTACGCGCTATCGTGATGCACTGTGTCTCGGCATCGGCGAGTGGCGGGGACAATTTGTTGCTGGACCCCGAGATCGCCTACCTGCTGCTGCGGGACGAAAACCCGGCCTACATCAAGGCCTTGATGCAGCCGGATGCGATGACGATTCCGGCAAATATTGAGGCGGGCATCGAATTGCGCCCGCTGCAGAGCGGCCCGGTGTTCTCGGTTGAGTCGGCATCCGGCGCCTTGCATATGCGCTACACCGCACGTACGCGCAGTATCGAATGGAAACAGGATGAAAACACACGCCAGGCAGTGGAATTTCTTGGTGAACTGCTGGCGAGCGATTCGGTCTATATAATAAGGCACCGTTTATGCGCCGGGCAGGGCGTCGTTTGCAATAATGTTTTACACAAGCGCGAGGCCTTTGCTGATGATGCGGCGGCGGGTCAGGAGCGCCTGTTGTATCGCGCTCGCTACCATGAACGTATTCGATGTACTGATATGAAAAACAGAATTAATGCCGGGGTTTAACTATGCTGTGGTTAAGTGAGGTTTTGTTGCAACACCATGAGCTTGATTCATTCGAAGGATTAAAGCGGGAAGTGATGGAGCGCGCGCGCAGTGGTGAAATGTTTTTCCGCATGGATGTGAAGCCGCCGTTTCCGGACACGCCGCAGAATTGGGAAGACAAGTTGGAAGCCGCCTTCTCATCGGCGCAAAACAGCTAAATACAGGCGAGTAATTACCAGGTAAACGCTATGTACTGGAATGACCAAAAAGACAGTAAAGAGGAATATGTAGTTCCGGAGGATGTCATTGACCTGGCTTTCAGGATTGCTTGTCCGACGATTCCTCTCGACCATGCGCACGCACTGTCATCTGCGTTGCTGG
>JAQBDO010000228.1:0-8281 GCA_032124375.1 Gammaproteobacteria bacterium | reverse complement strand
TTTAATGCATGCCGTTGGCAACATGATTGTTGCCAACAAGCCTGGCGCGCGCGTGGTCTATTTGCATTCCGAGCGTTTCGTCGCGGACATGGTCAAGGCGTTACAGCACAACGCCATCAATGAATTTAAAAATTACTATCGCACAGCAGATGCCCTGCTGATTGATGACATCCAGTTCTTTGCCAAGAAGGAACGCTCTCAGGAAGAATTCTTTCATACATTCAATGCCTTATTGGAAGGACAACAACAGGTCATCTTGACCTGTGACCGTTATCCCAAGGAAGTAGAAGGCCTGGAAGACCGTTTGAAATCGCGTTTTGGCTGGGGACTGACAGCGGCTATTGAACCCGCCGAGCTGGAGACCAGGGTCGCCATTCTGATGACCAAGGCCAGCCAGAGCGGTATTGATTTGCCGACCGATGTCGCTTTCTTTATTGCCCAGCATATCCAGTCAAACATTCGTGAGCTGGAAGGTGCCTTGCGGCGTGTCGCAGCCAGCGCACGCTTTACGGGTAAACCCATTAATCTTGAACTTGCCAGGGAAGCCTTGCGTGACCTGCTGGTACTACAGGACAAGCTGGTGACCATCAGCAACATTCAGAAGGTAGTAGCCGAGTATTATAAAATTCGTGTTGCTGATTTATTGTCTCCGCGTCGCAGTCGTTCGATCACGCGGCCCAGGCAACTTGCCATGGCTTTGGCAAAACAGTTAACAACACACAGTCTGCCGGAAATTGGTAATGCCTTTGGTGGCCGTGACCACACCACCGTGTTACATGCGACCCGTAAAGTGGTTGAATTACGAGACAGTGATATACGTATCAATGAAGATTTTAACAACCTGTTGAGAACTCTGACTGCATAAGGTGGAGAAGCTGTGGATAAAAAATACAGGCAGGTTTATCCACCGTTATCCACAGCTTTCCAACAGCACTTGCGCCTCTGTATACCCTGGTTTGGTATTTGTTTAAGATATTGCTTGTTATTGTAAATATTGGCTTATCAACAGAATCGTCGTTGCCTTATTATTGTAATAACAAGAACTACTCACTTAAAAAAATTCATTAAACATTATGAAATTTAGCATTCAAAGAGAAGATTTCCTCAAGCCTCTGCAACAAGTCATTGGGGTCGTTGAACGTCGACAAACACTTCCTGTGTTAGGCAATGTCTTGCTCAATGCAACCAAGAAGAACATACGACTGACAGCAACAGATCTTGAAGTGGAATTGCAATCACAGGTGAACGTTGCTGTCACCGAGATCGGTGACATTACTTTGCCCGCACGCAAACTACTGGATATCTGTCGTGCCTTGCCAGCAGAAGCACAGTTGGATATTTCAGTAAAAAATGATCGTGCCCTGATCCGTTCAGGAAAGAGCCGATTTACGCTATCGACATTACCGGCCAGTGAATTTCCTGTTATCGACAAGATAAAAAGCGCGCGTAAATTTGCTATAAAGGAAAATGCCCTGCATAACCTGATTGAACGCACCTCCTTTGCGATGGCGCAGCAGGACGTGCGTTACTACCTGAACGGTTTAATGCTGGAACCCGCTAATGGCACCTTGCGTGCCGTGGCAACTGATGGGCATCGTCTCGCTATGTGTGAATTAACGGTGGACCTCGGTGAGGGTATCGACCAGCAGGTCATTGTGCCTCGCAAGGGTGTGCAGGAATTGCATCGCTTGCTGGAACAAAAAGAGACAGACATACAGCTGGAGATTGGCAGTAACCATATTCGCATTACCACGGATGAACTGCGTTTTACCTCGAAGCTTATTGATGGTCGCTTCCCGGATTATCAGCGTGTGATGCCCAAGAATGCCGACAAGCGTTTGCAGATTAATCGTGACTTGTTACGCCAGGCATTAACGCGCACCTCCATCCTGTCGAATGAGAAGTATCGTGGTATTCGTCTGGATTTATCAGAAAATAACATTAAAATTCAAGCACATAATCCAGAACAGGAAGAGGCAGTGGAAGAAATTGATGCCCATTATAACGACGAATCCATGGTGATCGGCTTCAATGTGACCTATTTGCTGGACGTGTTAAATGCCATCGATACCGATGATGTAGAGCTGTTCTTGTGTGATGGCAACAGCAGTGTCTTGATCAATAAACCTGGTGGCACGGACTGTCGTTACGTTGTTATGCCGATGCGTCTCTAGAGAGTTGTGTCCTTGATTGTTTTATCCCACCGTTAAAAAATTGTCGTCTTTACTTGCGACCGGCATAGTTGAGTCCACCATGGGATTGCAGTCGTTGGAGATCTGTAATTTTCGCAATATTGAAGCAGCAACGCTTTTATTCTCTTCCGGTCTGAATCTGGTTTCTGGCGAGAACGCAGCCGGCAAGACCAGTCTGCTCGAAGCCATCTATTGCCTGGGACGAGTGCGTTCCTTTCGGACCCATGTAGCAACGCAACCCATTCGCGATGGACAATCTGCATTTCGACTGGTGGGACGGGTGGCGTCACAAGCGGGTGGTCAGGTGCCAATCGGTATCCAGCGGCAGCGGACCGAAATTAAAGTCCATCTTAATGGGCAACCGATTCAGCGTCTTTCCGATTTGGCGGGTAATTTCCCTGTACAGGTACTCAGTGGTGATACAACGACTATTCTGAATGGCGGCCCGCGCTACCGGCGACAAACGTTGGACTGGGCATTGTTTCACGTGGAACATGCCTACCGGGATGTCTGGCAGCGCTATGCCAGGGTACTCCGTCAGCGCAATGCGGCGCTGCGGGCACGTATGCCGGCTAAGCAAGTGACGACCTGGGATACCGAATTACTGGATGCAGCGCAGACTATCCATGAATTCCGGCGTAATTATTTTGAAACACTGGAGCCACATCTGCAGGCGGAGGTGAAACTGCTGCTGCCTGACAAAACCCTGGTGTTGATGTATCAACCCGGCTGGCCGGCGAACAGTTCGCTGCCTGATGCCCTGTCGCAGTCACTGGAAAAGGACCGGGGACAGGGATTCACACAGTACGGGCCACACAGGTCAGATTTCACCCTGTCGGTAAACGGGCAGGGCGTGCCCTTGCATTGTTCGCGAGGCCAACAAAAGGTACTAGTGGTCAGTTTTATGCTGGCCCAGGTACAACTACAACAGGATAAATCCGTTCCAATGGGTGCTTTCCTGCTGGATGATTTGACCAGTGAGTTGGATTCGCGACATCAGCAGCGCGTGCTGGCGGCATTACACGATTTGAATTGCCAGGTATTCGTGTCAGCCATTGAGCCTGATGGTATTGATATAGCGGTATGGCAGGCTGTAAAAAGGTTTCACGTGGAACATGGCGAAGTTCAGGAAGTGGTATAATCCCGGTCTTTACACGCGCTGGCAGGCTCACGAGCGCAATTAATGGATCAAACGCATATTCAGGACCTCAAAGATGGCTGAAGAAAAAACATATACCTCGTCAAATATAAAAGTTTTAAAGGGATTGGATGCTGTTCGCAAGCGCCCGGGGATGTATATCGGTGATACCGACGACGGCACTGGCCTGCATCATATGGTGTTTGAGGTTGTTGATAATTCCATCGATGAAGCACTGGCTGGCCATTGCAGTGAAATAGCGGTCATCTTGCATGCTGATAACTCGGTCACCGTGACTGATGATGGCCGTGGAATCCCGGTTGATATGCATCCGGAAGAGGGTATTTCTGCGGCCGAGGTCATTATGACGGTGCTGCATGCTGGCGGAAAGTTTGATGATAACTCCTACAAGGTGTCTGGCGGACTCCATGGGGTGGGGGTATCCGTAGTCAATGCCTTGTCTGAAAGCCTGGCACTGAAGATTTGTCGTGATGGCAAGGTCTATACGCAAGCCTATGCACTGGGCGTACCGGTAGCACCGCTGGAAGCCCCAGGCGAAAGCGGGAAAACGGGTACAGAGATCCGTTTTAAACCCAGTCAAGTGATCTTCACGAATACGGAATTTCATTATGAAATCCTCGTCAAGCGACTCAGAGAGCTGTCATTCCTCAATTCCGGTGTACGCATCCGTTTGAAGGATGAACGCAATGAGAAAGAGGATATTTTTGAATATCAGGGCGGTATCAAGGCTTTTGTGGAACACCTGAACCGCAAGAAAACACCGTTGCACCCCACGGTGTTCTATTTCAGTAGTGAAAAAGATGATGTTGGCGTGGAGTTGGCGATGCAATGGAATGACTCCTACCAGGAAAATATCTTTTGTTTTACCAACAATATTCCACAGCGCGACGGCGGCACACACCTGGCCGGTTTTCGCGGGGCGCTAACGCGCACGCTCAACCAGTACATGGAAAAAGAGGGCATGATGCGCAAGGCCAAGGTAACGGCCACCGGCGATGATGCCCGCGAAGGTTTGACGGCGGTGTTGTCTGTGAAGGTACCGGATCCCAAGTTTTCATCCCAGACGAAGGACAAACTGGTGTCTTCCGAGATCAAGGGTATTGTCGAGTCGACCGTTGGCGAGAAATTCCAAAGCTATCTTTTGGAATGTCCGGTTGAAGCCAAGGGCATTACCGGCAAGATTATTGATGCGGCCCGTGCCCGCGAGGCGGCGCGCAAGGCGCGTGAGATGACACGGCGCAAGGGGGCGCTCGATATCGCGGGATTGCCAGGCAAGCTGGCCGACTGTCAGGAGCGTGATCCGGCGTTGTCCGAATTGTTCCTGGTGGAGGGCGACTCCGCTGGCGGTTCAGCCAAGCAGGGGCGGGACCGCCGTACCCAGGCTATCCTGCCCCTCAAGGGCAAGATCCTGAATGTTGAGAAAGCGCGCTTTGACAAAATGCTTTCCTCGGTAGAAGTCGGTACCTTGATCACGGCGCTGGGTTGCGGCATTGGCAGAGAGGAATTCAATGCTGACAAGTTGCGTTACCATCGCATAATTATCATGACGGATGCCGACGTTGATGGCTCCCATATTCGTACCTTGTTGTTGACTTTTTTCTACCGGCAGATGCCGGAATTGATTGAGCGTGGTTATATTTATATCGCCCAGCCACCACTCTATAAAATTAAAAAAGGCAAGCAAGAACAATATGTTAAAGATGATGCGGCGCTAAATGCCATGTTGCTTTCTGCGGCGATCAACAAGGCGCAGTTATACGTGAATCCTGAGGCGCCACCACTTTCCGGGCCGGCACTGGAAATGCTTGCAAATGAATATATGGCCGTGATGGCGGCCATTCGCCGGCTGGCGCGTCGTTATGAGAGTGAGTTGCTGGAGAAGATGGTTTATATGCCTGTGCTCGATGATGTTGCGCTGCAAAATATGGAGACGGTTAGCGCCTGGTTTGCGGAACTGGTTGAGCGTGTCAATGCCGGTCAGATTAGCGGCAAGCGTTATGAGTCTGTCGTCAGCAAGGCAGAAGAGGACGAGTCATTCGTGGCGAAAGTCAGTAAGTGGACGCACGGTATCGTAGCAAGCGAGCAGAATATTAGCCGGGACTTTTTTGCCAGCCCTGAATACGAACACATTAAATCGCTGGGCCAGCAACTGGACGGATTGTTGAGTGCGGGTGCCTTTGTACAGCGTGGTGAGCGCAAGGAAAGCGTTCACTCATTCAGGCAGGCGTTGACCTGGCTGATGGATGAAGCCAGGCGCGGTCAGTCTATTCAGCGTTACAAGGGGCTGGGTGAAATGAATCCGGAGCAGCTATGGGAAACCACCCTGGACCCGGAAAATAGACGTCTGCTGCGGGTGCAAATTGAAGATGCTGTCGGGGCAGATGATATCTTTACTACCCTGATGGGTGATCAGGTTGAGCCGCGACGTGATTTTATTGAAACCAATGCCCTGTCCGTCTCGAACCTGGATGTCTAAACAGGCCGGGTTTCAATCAAGCTTAAATGATTAATATTTTTATCCAATTGAAAATATTAAATATAATAATTGTGTAAACCCTATTTATATTGTTTACCTGACACATGCAGGAACGGATCTCGTCCGCGTTATCGGTGGTTAGGCTGTTCGCGGACGAGATCCGCTCTACAAGGTTGTAATCTCGGACATCTGCTCTTCAATCCATCCGGATGCTTCTTCCAGTAGCTGCTGTGCAGTTTTGCCAGCGGGTGAGATTGGCTCACCAATACGTACCCGTATAACCCCGGGGCGCTTGATAAAGCTGCGACGAGGCCAGTACTCACCGGCGTTGTGGGCAACGGGTACGATATGGCGCCCCGTTTGTTCCGCGAGTACCGCAGCGCCAATGCGGTAGCGGCCTTTTTCGCCGGCTGGTATACGCGTGCCTTCCGGAAAGATCACCACCCAGATACCTTCATCCATGCGTGCTTTTCCCTGGGTAACGAGTTGTTTGACCGCAGCCTTGCCAGCACCCCGATTAATGTGGATGCATTTCATTAACGCCAGCCCCCAGCCGAAAAACGGAATCCACATCAATTCACGCTTGGCCACCCACACCTGTATGGGGAATATCTGCTGCAGGGCAATGGTTTCCCAGGTGGACTGGTGTTTGGAAAACACGATGCCTGCTTCGGGTGGAATGTTCTCTGCACCCTGGATTTCATGGCTCAGTTTGCAGGTGACGCGCAGCCACCAGAGGATAAAATGCACCCAGCGCTGCAGCAGTGCCCAACGGGTTTGCAAGGAAAAGGGTACGGTTAGAATCAACAGTGTGGCAAACAGTACCAGTGATACCGGAAACACTATCCAGAACGCCAGTGAGCGCATCCAGAGTTGTAAAGACGAGTCATTGTTCGTGGTCATTATGGCGGCGCCATCCAGGGTGCGAGTAATCAGTTATCCAGCAGGTGGCTAACGGCACTGTAAAGGTCGTCAAATACCGGTAGAGAACGGTCGAAAGCCGGATGGCTGACAGTACCAAACCCCTTGCCGGTTTTAACCAGTATGGGGCTGGCGCCCGCGGTCTGCGCGGCCTGCAGGTCTCGCAGGGAATCTCCAATGGCCGGGACGCCCGCCAGGTCGATGTGCAGTCGACCGGCAATATCATGAAACATGCCGGGCAGGGGTTTGCGGCAGCGACAGCCGTCATCCGGGCCATGCGGACAGAAAAACACAGCGTCGATGAGGCCGCCGGATTCAATCACCCGGCGGTGCATGGTTTCGTGGATGCGGGCCAGGGTGTCCAGATCAAACAGCTTGCGTGCAATGCCGGACTGATTGGTGGCGACGACCACGCGCCAGCCCGCGCGGTGCAGGCGTGCAATGGCCTCGAGGCTGCCGCGTATGGGGTTCCATTCCGAGGGACACTTGATGTAATCATCGGAGTCTTCGTTAATGACACCGTCGCGGTCAAGGATGATCAGCCGCATTACATATCCCTGAACTCGGATACCCGGATGCGGCCGTTAATCATGCGGGATTCACGCAGATCAAGTTTTCCCATTTTCGCCCAGAAGGCCTCATCAAGGCGGAAATCAGCGGCGATCGCCGTACCGATCAGCAGGATGAGTAAATCGGCACATTCTTCGGACAGGCTGACGTTATCCTTGCCCTTGGTGACACAGGCCGAGATTTCACCCAGTTCTTCGGTCATCAGGGCAATACGGTATGCCATGTCTTCGCCACCGGTGTTTTTAAAATTGTGCTTGTCGTGAAAGGCCTGCACGGCTGCCAGCATGGTTTTATAGGAATCGGTGTTTGTCATGGATCACCTGGTACTGTAGAAGCGGATCGCATCCGCCATTTTTTGCCACGGCCTGAAATTTATTCGCGCGTGTACCCGATTAATCGCAGGGCATTAACGCAGCGTTGCTACGCATATTGATACCGTGGCGTGAATGATGCTTTTGCCTCTTGCCTCTTGCCCCTTGCGCTGTTGTCTATTTTTGCAGCAGGGAAATATCCGCGACCTGTAAAAAGAGTTCCGACAACGAATGCAGCAGTGCCAGGCGATTATCACGCAAGCGGCTGTCCTCCGCCATCACCATGACCTCGTCAAAGAAGGCGTCTACGGGCGCCTGTAGTGCCGCCAGCTTGCAAAGCGCGTCGGTGTACGCACGTTGCTCAAATAAAGGTGAGACCGCGGCTTCCAGCTCATCGACAGCAACGGCGAGTGCCTGCTCCGCGGGTTGCTGCAGCAGGGCTTTGTCACAGTGGCTCGGTATGGCCGTTTCGGCCTTGCGCAGGATATTGCGTATGCGCTTGTTTGCAGCGGCCAGACTGTCTGCTTCAGCCAGCGCGCCAAATGCCCTGACCGCCTGCATGCGTTGATCAAAGTCCAGTGGCCGGGTTGGCTGACGGGCCAGCACGGCGGCAAACATGTGACTGCTATAACCGCTGTCTACGTAGTAGGCG
>JAQBDO010000227.1:0-3889 GCA_032124375.1 Gammaproteobacteria bacterium | reverse complement strand
GGTTGCGGTAGCTTTGCACCGCATCCACCAGCACCGGATTTTCCTTGCTGAGGTGCTGCTCAAGGTTTCTGAGTCGCTGTTTAATCGTTTTCCCGGCACTAAACATCAGCACATCCTTTCGGTAGTCCTTGCAACACCCTGCACAGCATTGCTATCGGCTACAGCATGACGGTTATTGACCTAAAGTCAGTACATCCTGTCACTGACACAGATGAAATTGCTGCTCGTTACCAGGGAACCATCTTCATTGGACCGGCAACATGTTGCATATTGTTGCTCATGCGCCCCATGTCATTACGAATCTGGTACATGGGCACCGCAATAACAGCCATCGTGGTATTCATCTTGTCCAGCCTTACCAGCATATCTCTCATTGACTGGGTACCCTCACCCGTATCAGTAGCAATATGCGTCAAATGTCCAGACATGAGCGCAACATTCCCCGATGCAGCGGTCATATTCACCGCGACATGGTCCATGGAATTGACAACAGTATCCATACTGTTTGCCAATCGTCCAATGTCATTACTCAGGTTATAAATCAGAAAAAAGCCATAGGCCGCAAGAATGATAAATGCCAGCATTGACGGGTAAACCACGAGCTCCCAGCGGCGTGCGCTTGCCTCAAAGGTTCTGGCAAACTTGTCCATGCAAACAGCCATGCTCTGCGGCATCCCCGACTCATCAATCGCGCCGGCCGACATTCTCCTTTTATCTTCACAATCAGTCATTTACTTACACTCCATGGCATCTATCACTCATCAGTGAGCGCAGTATAACCAAGCTGCGCGCAAATGACGCCATTGACATTCCCGGCGTTATGCCCCCTAGAATTCTCCTTCTGCACCCCGGTTCATAATATCCTGTATGATTTCGCTAACCTTGTTTGCCTCCTCAAAGAGTTCGGCCGGCAACTCGGTTCCACCGTGAATCATCATGTCCATATTCAGGGTATACAGCCACAATTGCCCGGTCTTGTCCTCAACGAGCGCTATTCGGCAAGGCAGGTAAGCCGCAAAGGCATCGGAATAGTCAATCATCTTGGCTGCTGTCAGCGGGTTGCAGAACATATAAATGCCCCAGAAACGCTGATCTTCGCCCGTCATCGCGGCTACCTGCTCTGAAAGGGGCAATTCGCCCACATTCTTGAAGTTGTGCTCATTGGCAACAAAACGCATGGTATCTTCAACGTCCTGTGCACTCAGGCCTTCTGCAACGCGCCGTTTCCAGACAGTTGCCTCAGCGCCATTTCCGGTCGCCAGCAAGGTCTTCGTCATTTCCATGTAGACCTGCGCAGCCTTGGGATCAAAATTCTTGAGATTCTGTAAATCCTTTACATTCTGCATACCAAAACCGGAGGTGCTCGCAAGCCAAATCAGTCCAGCCACCATTGCAAATCCAATCAGCGCCAGTAAATTCCAAATCAATCTAATCATATCGTGCCTCATTCACCTTGAAAGTTCACATCAGTACACTCAGGATAAATCTTAATTGGCAGCCTCAATCTGCCTCTCGAGATCATCTGCCTGAGTACCATTCAAACCACGAATCACATCCACCATTTGCCGTGCCTCAACCACCATTCCCGTTTTCAACAAACGCACGCCTGCCTCATAGTATGCAGCTGCTGCCGGCTCCCACTGACCCTGCGCAAAGTACATATTACCCAGCTCCCCGTAACCGTCAGGATTATCCGTATCAGCCTGTGTCAGTTGTTGGTAGTACTTTTCGGCCCCTTCGTAATCATGCAGCCAGAAAGCCTCGCGTGCCGCCGCCAGCAACTCAAAGGTGCTCTTTCCGGTTTCGCCTCGTGTCGCAGCAGGCGACGTCTCCGGTGCTAAAGGGGTTGGTGCCTGATCAACGGCCTGTTCTGAAGCAAGCGGGGAAACCGCCATCTCAGCAGGTATTTCAGGCTGATCGCTCACAGTCTCAGTGGCGGCGCTGCTTATGAACGAAGAATCATCCTGCGCGTCCCTAACCTGACCAGATTGTTCTGTTTGCTCAGCTCTATCGTCTGCCTGAACCTCACTGGCCCGTGTTTCATCCGGCGCGCTTTCCAGCGCACCGGGACTGACGGCCTCAGCTGCTTCCTGAGGACTATCTACCGATTCAGGTGCCGATTCTTCCGGTATGGCATCCTGAACTGCGTTGACATCACCTGTTTCAGTATCGGAATCTGCAACCGGGTCGCTGTCAGCTGCATCATCAGCAACAGGCTCTTCTGCCGGAATTACTTCTTCCTGAATTACAACGTCCTGCGTTATAAGAACGTCAACCACCTCCACCGCAGGAGGCTCTGCAGGAGCCATAACGCCAGCAGCGGTGCTCACAGCTACAGATTCAGACGGTACAGGTTCAGCTGTGCCAGCCGGAGCATCTGTCCCGGCATCCGACTTGTCTTCGATGACAAGAAAATCAGGCAGTTTCGATTCCGGAAACAAATCACCGCGATACATCAGCGTGATGGCAATTAACACAACCACGACCAGTGCAAAACCGTGACTCAGAATACGTGCAAGTAAATTCATAATGCCTGCTCCTTATTCCTAAATTGGGTTACTTCTCGATAATATCCGGATACAGCGCCGCAGCCAGTGTTCGGAACTCACTGGCGGCTTTGCTGCGCGGCCACATCTCAAATACCGCCAGACCTTCACTAAGCGAACGTCGAAAGTTGGTTCTCATTTTCAGCCTCTGCGGCAGAACAATATCAATACCAGGCAGCATCTTTAATGCTGACTCGGTTTCATGTGTTTCACGAATCGCCTTGTTGGTATCCGCACGATTGACGAATGCCGCTATTTGCTGGCTACCGTTCATCTTAACCGCATTCAAATCCGGACCGATGATATGCAGAAAACGTTGTGTGGCCCACACATCCGGTTGACTCGGTGGAACAGGGATGAGTATAAGATCAGCAGCGCTCATCGCTTCTTTCATTGCGGCCATATTGGCTGCACCTACATCTACAATAACCTCAGCATCGTTATGCGACCTGAGCTGCTCCTGCAATACGGCCCGTACTGAATGAATGGTCAGCTCGGGCGTATTACCTATTTCCCTTCTCAACATGCCGAGATCACTGAGGGTACATTGCGGGTCAAGGTCATAACCCACGACAGAACGGCCATGCCTCTCGAGCCAGACAGCAAGGTTAAAAGCAACAGTACTCTTGCCAGAACCGCCCTTGAGGTTAGCGATAACAGTAATCATTGCCTGAATTTATCCTTTGCCTGGTGCAAACTTATTCCGGTGGGTAGCCAATTGCAGGTCTGGCCTGATCTCCCGGAAGCATCTTGTCAAGCAGCAAGCTGACAGCTACAGCATGTACAGCACACCCGTTCTTTGCAAAAAATCGCCCTTAACGTAAAAACGAGCCACGGCACATTTTTGTGCCGGGCCCGTTTACGATCAGACCTGCTTACTGGCCAGCTGCTGGAGCAGCCGGTGCGGCAGGAGGTGCACCGTATGGGCCTGGGCCATAACCAGGAGCACCACCATAACCAGGACCACCGTAGCCATAACCCGGGCCGTAACCACGACCGTAGCCATTATAGCCGCGATAGTCATTATAACCACGGCCATAACCGCTGCCGTGGCCGCGACCGCTGCCACTCATGTTGAAGCCGAAGTCGCCGTCAAAATCGCCGTCACCATAGCCATCACCCAGCCAGTCGTTGTTCCAGTCATTGTAGCCGCGGTTGCCGCCCCAGTTTCCCCACGCATTCGCAGCTGAAAAAGGAATAGCCATCAAGCCTGCAACGGCAGCGGCGCAAAGTGTTTTCTTTAGTATTTTCATATTATTACCTCTAAATAATCGTTTAAAGACCGTTTTTTTTAAATGCAAGTTAACTTGCATAAGTACACCCCTGTAACTTTCGAAAAACCA
>JAQBDO010000226.1:0-5537 GCA_032124375.1 Gammaproteobacteria bacterium | reverse complement strand
GCCAGCAGGGGACACAGTCCCAGTAACTGGACCGTGCCGGGATTGTTCATCCACAGGCCGTCTTTCAGAATGTGTGTATAGCTGGGATCGTTCATGCTGGCGCTGTCCTGTTAGTCTGCCTGTTTCACGGCTGAGGGCGCGAATAATGCGTCCTTATTGTCGCGATAGTACAGCAAGGTCTGCCGGATTGCCTTGACCACTGCGCGCGGGGTGATGGTTGCGCCGGTCAGTTGATCAAAATCACCACCGTCTTTTTTGACTGCCCAGCGCTCCAGTGGCGGATCTTGCAGTGACCTGTTGTCGAATATGTGTATCCAGTCAGAGCGTTTTTCGTCTATGGCATCGCCGAGCCCCGGTGTTTCACGATGGGCTACAACGCGGACGCCATTGAGTGTGCCATCAACATTAATGCCAACGAGTAACTTGATAATACCGCTGTAGCCATCCGGCGCCACCGGTGTGATCACCAGCGCAACCGGTTGGCCTGCCTTTCGGGCCCGGTACACCGTGACTGGCTCGAGGGTGCCAAGCAGCGGTGTATTAATAATGGTCAGCGTGTCATCCAGCAGCACATTATCGTGCTGTTCCTGCGGGATCAGCTGGTGCAGTTTGCGTAGCAGCGTGGCGCGCTCGTTTGCACTGATACGTTCGCGGGTATTATCGAAGGTATAGACCACCAGTGCAGTGCCGCTGATGGCGAACAGCAGCAGGATGATGGTGGTGATGATGATCTGACGGTAATTCACAACTTATCCCTGGTTGCCTGGGGTCACTTGGGGTCACCGTGCCCGAACACGCGCGGTTGGGTGTAGTGGTCAATCGTGGGGGCTGCCAGGTTCATGAGTAATACGGCAAAGGCAACACCATCCGGGTAGCCGCCCCAGGTACGGATAATATAGGTCAACACGCCGATGCCAATACCATAATAAATGCGCCCGCGTGGCGTGGTGCTGGCAGACACCGGGTCGGTGGCGATAAAAAAAGCACCGAGCATGGCCGCGCCACTGAACAGCTGAAACAGCGGTGTCGTATAGCTGTCGGGGTTGATGGCATAGAACACAAAAGCAATGGCCGCCAGGCCACCGAGCATGCCCGCCGGAATTTGCCACTGAATCACTTTTAGCTGCATTAACCACAGGCCGCCGAGCAGAAACCACAGGTTTATCCACTCCCAGTCGACACCGGCAAAGCTGCCAAACAGGGTGCCACTGTGGATTTCGCCGAGCGTCTCGCTCAGGCCCAGGCGGGTTTTTATGCTGTCCATGGGGGTCGCCATGGTGATGGCATCGAGTGACTGCCCGACCGGCAGGTTGCCGGTGAACACCAGTGCAAGCGTGTCTGCAAAATCCAGTTGTGTGCCGGGTGCGGACCACAGCGTCAGTTCCCGCGGAAAGGAAATCAGTAGTACCACGTAGCCCGCCATCGCCGGGTTGAACGGGTTGTAACCCAGGCCGCCATAGAGTTGCTTGGCAATGACAATGGCAAACAGGCTGCCGATCACCGGGATCCACCAGGGTGTCAGCGGAGGTAATGCCAGTGCCAGCAATACCGCTGTAATCAGGGCGCTGCCATCCAGCAGGGTAGTGAATGCGGGCCGTTTGCGCAGTTTCAGGACGGTGGCTTCTGCAATCAGTGCGGTAATGCCGGCGAGCAGGATATTGAACAGAATACCCCAGCCAAATATCCAGAATGCGCAAGTGATGCCGGGTATCAGTGCCAGCAATACACGTAGCATCATGGCAGATACGCTGCCCGCTACTGGCAAGTGCGGTGAGCTGTAGGTTTTAAATTCCATCAGTCTGTGGTGTTGCTTCCGGTCTGCGTTTGCTGGCGTCGCCTGTCAGCGGCATCAATCAACTGCTGTTGTTCGGGCGTCAGGTTGTCGGTGTTTTTCGGCGCACTGTCAGTTTGTTCTTTTTTCTGCTTTACCCGGTCAAGGGCTGCCTGAATGACGGCCTTTTTGGCGTCCTTGCTGCCACCATCGCTGGACAAGGCCTGTTTCTTTTGGGCCATTCGCTCCTCGCGTTGCTGCTTGATACGCGCTTGTCGCAATTGCCGCGACTCGTGCCGACTGCGGGCAATATCAGCCGCTTTTTTCTGTACTTCCTGGCTCCAGATCTCTGTCTTGGCATGGCGGTAGTATTGCACCAGGGGTATATGGCTGGGACAGACATAGGCGCAACAGCCGCATTCGATACAGTCGAACAGCTTGTAATCCTGCGCGGCATCATAGTTGCTACTGCGTGCAAACCAGTACAGCTGCTGTGGTAGCAGGTCGGCCGGGCAGACATCCGTACACTTGCCGCAGCGAATACAGGGCAGTGCTACTGGTGGTGCCGGCATTTCCTCGCGGGTAACGGCCAGTACGCAATTAGTGGTCTTGATGATCGGCACGCTGTCGGTCTGTACGGCATAGCCCATCATTGGTCCGCCGATCAGCAGGCGTTCGATGTCCTCTGTGTAACCACCGGCTGCCGCTATCAGGTGACTGACCGGGGTGCCCAGCAAGGTGTCAAAGTTTTGTGGATGGGTGATGCCCTCACCAGTGACTGTTACGATGCGAGACAACAGCGGTTGTCGTTTGACAATGGCGTTGTAGACAGACGCAGCGGTACCCACATTCTGACAAATAATGCCAATGTCAGCCGGGTATCCCTGGCTGGGCACTTCACGTCCGGTGAGTACTTTTATTAACTGACGCTCGCCACCACTGGGATAAATGTCAGGTACCCGTGTCACCGTAATGCCGGATTCATTAACGGCTTGCAGTGCCGCCCGCAGCGCCTGTTCGGCCTCGGGCATGTGGTCTTCAATAGCGATGATGCAGGCATCGGGTTGTACGCCGTGGCGCATGATCCTGACGCCCTCGACAACCTCGGCAGCCCGTTCCTGCAGTAGCCGGTTGTCACAGGAGATATAGGGTTCGCACTCGACGGCATTGATCAGCAACAATTCAATCTTTTGCTTGCGGTTACACAGTTTTATCTGTGTTGGAAAACCTGCGCCGCCCAGCCCGACGATGCCTGCCTGTCGAATGTGCTCACACAGGCTGGCGGGTTCCATCTGTGTGTAGTCAATGGCGCTTCCTGCTGTTTGCGGGTAGCTGTCCTTGCCATCGGTTTCGATGACGACACAGTTTGCCGGCAGACCGGATGGATGCGGGACCGGGCGCTCCTCGACGGCGATGACCGTACCCGAGCTTGATGCGTGGATCGGGACGCTGAATGCTGCGGGCGCCGTTGCCAGCAGCTGTCCCTTGCAGACATAGTCGCCCGGTTTGACCAGGCACTCGGCCGGTTCGCCAATGTGCTGTTGCAGTGGCAGTACCAATAATGGCGGAATGCCGGCAGCAGCGATCGGGGTGGCAGCGGTGACCTGCCGATGACCGGGCAGCTGCAAGCCACCGTGAAAGCTGTGTAAATGGTCAAATGAAGTGCCGCGCGGGCGTTTGAAGCTGTTGCCGGAGTCACTCATGGGTAATGACTCCTGGTGTGGACACATCCGGCTTTGGCCAGCTCCAGTTGCGTGTGGTGGTTTTAACCGGGATCACATGGATACATTCGACCGGGCAGGGTGGAATGCACAGGTTACAACCGGTGCATTCACTGCTGATTACAGTGTGCATTTGCTTGGCGGCACCCAGAATGGCATCGACCGGACATGCCTGTATGCACAGGGTGCAGCCAATGCACACCTGTTCATCAATCACGACCACGGTCTTGATGCTGTGTTCGCCATGTTCGGGGTTCAGTGGTTTGGGGTCTTTTCCCAGCAGGTCGGCCAGTGCCAGTATGGTGCTCTCGCCACCCGGCGGGCACTGGTTGATGTCTGCCTCACCCGCCGCCATGGCTTCTGCATACGGGCGGCAGCCGGCATAGGTGCACTGGCCACATTGTGTTTGTGGCAGCAGGGCATCAATCTGGTCGACGACCGGATCGCTATCCACGCGAAAACGAATGGCGACATAGCCCAGTACCAGGCCAATCACGGTGGCCAGTAGCCCGAATGTTATGAGCGCGGTTAGCATGGCGTTATCGAATCATCAGTCTGCAGGACTGCGCGATGCCTCAACCCTTGACCAGACCGGAAAAGCCCATGAACGCCAGTGACATGAGGCCGGCTGTCACCAGTGCAATCGCCGAGCCACGAAAGGGGACCGGTACATCGGCGGCTGCAACGCGTTCGCGGATGGCCGAGAACAGGATTAACACCATCGAAAAACCGACCGCTGCACCGAAACCGTAGACGGCCGATTCAATAAAGTTCATGTGTTGCTGCACGCTCAGTAATGCGACACCGAGTACCGCACAGTTGGTGGTGATCAGCGGCAGGAATATGCCCAGTACCTTGTAGAGCAGCGGGCTGGTTTTGTGCACCACCATTTCCGTGAATTGCACCACTGCAGCGATGACCAGGATAAAGGTGATGGTGCGCAGGTATTCAAGCCCGAGCGGGATCAGCAGATATTCATTCGCCAGGTAACTGCAGATCGACGAGAGTGTCAGTACAAAGGTGGTGGCCAGTGCCATGCCGGTGGCGGTATCGACATTGCGGGATACGCCCATGAACGGGCACAGCCCCAGGAATTTCACCAGCACAAAATTATTCACCAGTACGGTGCTGATCAGGATGAGTGCAAGTTCAGTCATTGGCTATGTACGTATCAGGGTCATGAAAAAAATCTGCAGGCCGCTCCTGCACAAGGCATATAAATCAACATTCTACGGCTGTTACTTAACACGCATTCCCGGCTCTGCGCCATCATCCGGATGCAGCACAAACAGGTCGCTGCCACCCGGTCCGGCGGCCAGCACCATGCCTTCGGAGACCCCGAAACGCATTTTGCGCGGCGCAAGATTGGCGACCATGACGGTGAGTTTGCCTTCCAGCGCTTGCGGCGCGTAGGCGGACCTGATGCCGGCGAACACGTTGCGGGTTTCGCCGCCGATGTCCAGTGTCAGCTGTAGCAGTTTGTCGGCACCTTCGACATATGCAGCCTTGCTGATGCGGGCAATGCGCAGGTCGAGTTTTGCAAAATCCTCGAAACTGATGGTTGCAGCAATCGGATCAGCTAGCAATGGCCCGCTGGCTGCTGCCGCGGGTGCTGTGGCGGCGCTGCCGAGTGTGTCCCTGGAGTCTTCCAGCATGGCGTCAACTTTCTCCTGTTCCACGCGTGTCATCAGCGGTTTGAATGTGTTGATCGTATGGTCGGTCAGGGGCGTATCAATGGCATCCCAGCGCAGCGCCGGAATATTCAAGAAGCTTTCTACTTCGGTGGCCATGGCCGGCAGCACCGGTTGCAGATACGTGAGCAGTACCCGGAACAGGTTAAGGCCGACACTGCAGACATCCTGTACCGCTTGCTCCTGGCCTTCCTGTTTCGCCAGCACCCAGGGTTTGTTGGCATCGATGTACTGGTTGGCCTTGTCGGCCAGTGCCATGATCTTGCGAATGGCCTGACCGAATTCGCGGCCTTCGTAGGCGGTGGCAATGGCTTCGCCTTCGGCAACAAAGGACTGATACAGCGCCGGCTCTGT
>JAQBDO010000225.1:0-4177 GCA_032124375.1 Gammaproteobacteria bacterium | reverse complement strand
CTTTGACAATGCCAACTGGCGCAGATGCAGCGGATCGACCGTCACAAACAGACGTTGTGCCGTTGCCCGGTAGACCTCCATGAACTGAAAACGCAGACCGGCATCCAGCTTCTGCTCATTCAGCGCATCCAGCGCACTGATCACCAGACGCACGGTCTCCACCACATCCATCAACGGCAGGTTGGTCAGCCAGTGCTGCAGGCGCGCAACATTCCGCTCCACTGTTGGATCGTTATAATCGTGCTGTTGCGGTGTAGACAGGTTCAGAAAATCCATCACGCTACCAGTACTGCGGCCTGCATTCGCTAGAACTGACCCGACTGTTCGATCAGGTAGTCACCACTTGGCTGCAATCGTGCTGCCTGCTCCAGCATATTGAGTGTTTCCCTGCTGACGCCGGATTGCGGCTGCAGCAACAGGCTGAGACGGTAGCTGTTATCCGCTGACAGCGAGGCCTCACCGGACGCCCCAAGTTCACCGCCCTGTATTACTTCGCCGACCAGCGCATCCGTGTTGCCGTGCACACCGACTTCAAGCTGGCCCAGCACCATATTAACGGGCTCAATAATGGCTGCGTCACGCCACTGCAGTCGCCCGGTCGTCGCAGCTGAGAACACATCAACCACATCAATTTCCTCGAAGTTCAGCAGCAACTCCCCGCTGGTTATAATCTCGACCGGAGAGTAGTGATTCAGCAGCCGGTCTGGCAACAGCGTCAGCTCCAGGTCCTGCGCATACACTCGACCAGTCAATGTTACGGCTGCCGTTAGCTGCCCGTGATTAGCCGGGTGCATCAGCTCAAGCAGATATTCAATCCTTCCCAACAGTAACGCAAACGGCCTGAGTTGCCAGTGCACAGTTCCCAGATCCAGGTCCTGCCAGATCACCCGGCTGGCCTGTCCTGAAAATACCGAGCCGGACACCGCAAGGATAGAGAGATCGGACAGCCGTTGTTCCAGCAGGGCGGTAACACGTGAGGCCGGGAATGTCGTAATGAGGATCAGCAAATAAGCGGCAACACCGAGCGCGGCCAACCGCCATGCACGTTGCACTACGGCGCAGCCTCCAGCGTCAAACGCGCATTAACCTGCCCGGCTGTTTCGCTGCGTTCAAGGGTAGCGCTGTTGGCATCAACACCGTGCTGCGTACTCAGCGTAACCAGCCACTTCACCAGCACATCAAAGGGCGCACCATCGAGCCAGACACGCACACTGTTCCCGCCTTCCGGCTCAACCCGCTTCAACGCAACACCCAGGCCACCGGCGCGTGCGGTACTGTCTGCGACAGACAATAACGAACGCCCGCCCAGCCCCGTTGCAACAGCGCCACCACTGCTGCGCAAACGCTGGATGGTTTGCGCACTCCCCTGCATCCAGACAAGCGTGTCGTGCTGTTCGGCAACACCTTCCTGAAGCGCGTAATAACTGGCACGAATCGGCGCCAGCACCAGCACATAAAACAACAGCAGCCCCAGCAATACCGCGCCGGCGATGAGCATCATCCGCTCCCTGGACCCCAGACTTTCCAGCCACGCCTTCATGTGCCCTTCGCCTCGATACGCAAGCGACTTTGCACGCGCTGGTCCTTGCCGGTCGTCGCCGACTGGATTTCCACCTCCAGCCTGCCCGACTGCATCAACGCCTGTTTCAACTGGTCCAGCAACTGCAAGTTGGCAACACTGAGATCCATATCCAGTCTCCCGGCCCGGAAACTGGCAGCGCTGATTTCCACACCCTGCGTGCCCTTCAGCACAAATCCCGCCTGGCTCAGCAGGCTCAGGAGCCCGCCACCGGCGTTGGCCCCGCGTTGCAAACTGTCCAGCTGTTGCTGCATCTGAACGCGCGGGTTAACAATCCGCTGGGTGTCAGGCAGTGCCTGCCTGAAGATTTCTTCGATCTGCGCCTTGAGCTGATCACTTTCCTGGCTAAGACGATAGTAATTAATGCCTATGACAAGGTTACTGACCAGCACACCGGCCACCAGCAATGCAGCCGTGGCACGCCATGGACGCAATGCACGCGCCCAGTCACCGGCACGGCTATAGGCTCCCTGCAGCAGGTTAATGGCACTGCCATCCAGCCCACCGGCAAACACACTCAACGGATCACCGGGGTATGGCTCCACGCGCGTCTCACCCACAAAGCCGGCCGTATCCGGCTGCAGATCGTCCTGCCGAACATACAGGTGCAGGGCCGGCAATTGTTCATCCTCATCGACGTCCTGCAGCGCCAGCAGCATACCGAGATTATCGCTGTCGACGGCATAACCGGCGACGTTACCGGTGCGCACCAGCGCGATATCATTCTCGACCAGCACGCTGGTCTCATTGCCGGCATACGGAATCGCCAGTATTTCAGGAACGACCTGCTGAACATCCAGACCAGCTTCAACAACGTCGGCCATCAAGGCATCCATGTACGTCTTGCTAACAACGACGACCGGCCACTGTCCCCCATCCGTGGCCGCACCGATGGCAAAATGCAGATGCTCCACCTCATCAGAGAGTTGTTCTTCCAGCGCATAGGGGACAGCACGTAACAACTTCGCCCGACCGCGCCCAGGAATATCCACCTGCGTCAACAGGCAGTCTTTCCCCGCAGCCAGCACCACTACGCGCTGGCCACCGGCCTCACCCGCAGCATCGGCCAGCGAACCGGCATGGATAGCACCCTGCGGCTCCCCGTCATCACCCAGACGCAGCCAGCGCCAGCTGTCGCCCCCGGCAGAATCTTTCCTTAGTAACAATGTGTTACGCATACATTAGCCCTGACTTGCAATGCCCGTTATCGTAGCAGAAAACATTCCTGAAAATAGCTTCCCGGCAAAACAATTACCCCGGATTCTGCAGTGAACGGCGCGACCGTACCCGGGATATCACCTGCGGTTGCCCTTCACCACGCCAGATCAGACTCTCCAGCTGCGCCTGCCCGCGCCCGACACTGCTGGCCGTCCACACATTGAACCAGTCACTGCTGATATCCAACTCAATCTCCAGCTCCAGCCCGGCCAGCGCATCGTGCTCAAGAAAGGTGTCTATGGTTGCATAACCATCCTCGCCCCGGTCTGCAATCAGTTGCTCAACACCGTCGTCATCCAGATCTTTATGCAAGGCTCGCAGCACCACCGGTGTTGCCGTGTTCACGTTTATCACCGTCTCTTCCGGCAACGCCGTGATGTGCGGTTCAAGCAGCGCCATCACGGCTGGCGTAAAACCCTTCACCAATCGCAACTCACTAATGCTCGTCAGCGGCCGGTTTGCAGCCCGGTAAGGCGGGTCAGCCAGCAAGTAGGTATCATCCTCGGCACCATCCGGAAACGTGGCATTGATATCGGCATCAAGCCAGTCCACCAAAGCCGGCGCCAGCGCCGGTTCCAGCTCAAGCACTTCGAGCATACGTTTGAAATAGGCAAGCTGCACAGCGTCGACGGCGGCCTCCGGATCGCCGGGTTTACCCGCGTCTACTACCAGGTTGTTCACATTAAAACGCCCTTGCAAATCCTCGATATGGCCGTTGACAAAACCACCCTCAACAGCAATCGGCGGTAACGCGGTGGCCCAGTCCTCCCCCAGATAATCATATTCACTTTCCTTCCGGTCACGGCGCAGAATCACATAGGCCCAGCTTTCGGCAGCCACCGCATAGGCATAGGCCTGCTCACCATTGAGCAGGTTGCCGGTGCGGCGCATATCCACCTGCAAGCGTGTCACCATCGCCACGGCAGCGACGGTGGCCAGACTGACCACCAGCAATGCCGTTATCAGTGCCACACCCCGCTGTCGACCATGACCGGCGCTGCGCGCGCCACGAGACAAAAGACGCTTCCCCGCAGGGCCGCCGTTGCCTCGCGGGGAGAGCGGGGAAAGAGCCGGTTTTTCAGCGTAGTGATTCATCGCGGCAACTGAAACAACCAGACCAGGGTGCCGAAGTTTTTGTGTTCAATCGTCACTTCAATAGCCTTCGGCAACGCCGGCAAACCATCGGCAGCATCGAAATCAATAGCCGCGGCCGTATCCGGCCACTGCGGCTTCCAGACATCATTGCCATCCAGGTAACGCAGGCCCATGCGCTCAACATCTTCACTCAGCGGCAGCTTCAGGGGTTCACTGTCCTGCGCACGATCCAGCACCGACCAGGTGTAGCGCACCAGTTGCTGCTCTTCATAGGCATAACCGACG
>JAQBDO010000224.1:0-3950 GCA_032124375.1 Gammaproteobacteria bacterium | reverse complement strand
ATAGGTCTGGATGATGTCCAGTTCGCTGACTTCCTGAGCTATCAGGTCGTCACGAGCGGCTTTTTCAAACTGGCTGATGGACTCACGGCGTTGCTTGCACATCTTGTCGAGTAGTGCGAGCACCTGCGTATCGTCCAGCTCCATGCGTTCGTCGACCTCTTGCTGCTTGATGGCTGCAGTGATCAGGCGACGCGTTGCGAGACGCGGCTTGTCCTTCGCTCGCATGGCATCCTTCACATCCTGTAATATGCGGTCCTTGAGGTACATGCGGTCAGTACGGCAGGGTGCTAGTACATACGAACGCGACGGGCGAGCTCGCGGGATACTTTTTTCTGTGAGCGTTTGACAGCAGCAGCTGCTTTGCGTTTACGTTCCTGTGTTGGCTTTTCATAGAATTCACGAGCGCGAACATCAGCCATGATGCCGGCTTTTTCACAGGCACGTTTGAAACGGCGAATGGCAATTTCAAAGGGTTCGTTATCTTTTACACGTACATTTGTCATACAAATTCCAGTTAATACAGCACTGTTAATCGGGCTGCGCATTCTATACACGTCCGCAGGAAAAGGCAAAAATAACCTTGTGTAGCAAGCGGCGGGGTTTACCATACAGCCCATGATTGTGCTTGGTATTGAGACGTCCTGTGATGAAACCGGGGTCGCTGTCTATGATAGTGAGCGCGGTCTGCTGGGCGATGCCCTGTACAGCCAGATCGGCTTGCATGCGAAATACGGGGGCGTGGTGCCGGAGCTGGCCTCCCGGGACCATGTCCGCAAGCTGCTGCCAATGGTCAGTCAAGCCATTGAAAAATCTGGAATTAATAAAAGAGATATCAGCGGTGTGGCGTATACCTCCGGGCCGGGCCTGGTGGGTGCGCTGCTGGTCGGCGCCACGGCCGGCCGCTGCCTGGCCTGGACCTGGGGGGTGCCCGCCGTCGGCATTCATCATATGGAAGGCCACCTGCTGGCGCCCATGCTGGAAGCCGATCCACCCGCATTCCCCTTTTTGGCGCTGCTGGTCTCGGGCGGCCATACCCTGCTGGTAGGGGTGGGTGGTATAGGTGACTACCGGGTGCTGGGGGATTCCATCGATGATGCCGTGGGCGAGGCTTTTGACAAGACCGCCACCCTGCTCGGTTTGTCCTATCCCGGCGGGCCGGCACTGGCGGCACTGGCGCTCGACGGCAACCCTGACCGATTTATCTTCCCGCGGCCCATGACCAACCGGCCAGGGCTGGATTTCAGCTTCAGCGGCTTGAAGACCTTTGCAATGAATACCTGGCGTGCATCGGAACAGGACGATCAGGACCGCGCCGATATCGCGCGCGCTTTTGAGGATGCGGTTGTCGATACGATGATGATCAAGTGTCGTCGCGCACTGGTGCAGACCGGTTTGCAGACACTGGTGATCGCCGGTGGTGTGGGCGCCAATGTGCGCCTGCGTGAGCGTCTGGGTGAGTTAATGACGCAACAGGGCGGGCGGGTGTGTTACCCGCGTCCGGCATTTTGTACGGACAATGGCGCCATGATTGCCTACGCCGGCTACCGTCGCCTGCAAGCGGGACAGCATGAAAATCTGAGTATCAAGGTGGTACCGCGCTGGTCACTGGAAGCATTGCAGGTACCTGATACGAATCTGTAGGAGCGCATCGCATGCGCGAATCTTTCTTTCACAGGTGTATGTTCGCGGACGCGATGCGCTCCTGCAGGGAGGTTATTTGTGCAGGGTTTCGCAGGATATGCCGAGCCTGCGAAACGCATGATTTCGCGACCGATGCGCTTCGTTCCTCACTACATCCTATGATTTGTTACCTTTCCCGAAACTGATCTTGCCTTCCTTGCCACTCAGCAGGTTGGCAATGTTGCTGCGGTGTCGCCAGTACAGCAGCACGGTCAGCACACACATGGCGATGATGATGGCCGGCTCCGGCCACAGCCACAAAAAACCCAGTGGCATCAGCAGGATTGCGATGAGTGCAGCAAGCGAGGAATAGCGGAACAGCAGCGCCATGGCCAGCCAGACGGCGGTTGTCAGCAGACCCACCGGCCAGTACAGACCGTAAATAACGCCCAGCGCAGTGGCGACGCCCTTGCCACCCCGAAAACCGAAAAATACCGGATAGAGGTGTCCAAGGAAGGCGGCCAGTGCGGTAGCCGCCAGTATCACCGGGCCAGCATGCATGGCATGAGCGATCAATACCGGTATCAGGCCTTTCAGCATGTCGCCGACCAGTGTCAGTGCAGCGGCCTTTTTGCCGCCGAGTCGCGCTACATTGGTTGCGCCCGGGTTCCCCGAGCCATCGGTACGTGGATCCGGCAAGCCCATCAGCCTGCAAACAATAATGGCGGTGGACACCGAACCGAACAGGTAGCCAACCGGTATCAGCAGATAATCAATATTCATGGTGAGCCATTGGAATCGTTAACTGCTTGCAGGTCAAGACATTGCTACCAGCGCTGGTCAATAGCGCGGTGAGGCTCTATATTGAGGCCGCACATTAACAGGGCCGCCGTATATGGATATCGTTTTCATCAATGACCTGCGCATCGAGACCATCATTGGTATCTATGACTGGGAGCGCAAGGTTAAACAAACAATCAGTCTGGATCTGGAAATGGGTACTGATATTCGCAAGTCCGCGGCCACTGATGCCATAGAAGATACGCTGAACTACAAGGCAGTGGCAAAACACCTGATTGCCTTTGTCGAAGACAGTGAATACCTGCTGGTGGAAACGCTGGCAGAAAAAATCGCAGAAATTGTCTTGTCGGAATTCACTGTACCCTGGCTGAAACTGACGCTACACAAGCCGGGTGCGGTAAGGGGTTCACGCGACGTGGGTGTCATTATTGAACGTGGTAGCCGGGAGTAATCTGAGTGGCGTATGTGTATGTCAGCATCGGCAGCAATATTGATCGCGAGCAGAATATCAATGAGGCATTACGGGTGCTGGCAGCGGACTATGGTAACTTGTTGCAGTCATCTGTTTATGAAAGTGATGCCGTCGGCTTCGACAGTGCACCGTTTTATAATCTCGTGGTCGGTTTCAATACGGATGAATCACCACCTGCAGTTCAGGACAGGCTGCACGCCATAGAAAATCATCATGGCCGGTTACGCACGGCCGAACTTTCTGCACGAACCCTCGACCTGGATCTGCTGCTCTACGATGACCTGGTCATGAGCGATGGCAAGCTGGTGTTGCCGCGTGGCGATATAGATCGTTATGCCTTTGTGCTGGCGCCGCTGGCGGAGATCGCCGGTTCGGCCCGGCATCCGGTCACCGGCATCAGTTATGCAGAGATGTGGTCAGCCTTTGATGACAGTCAACAGGCGTTGACGCGGGTTGACTGGCCGTCTGCTGATTAGCGCGTGTTGGCAACATGAACGATCTTCCCGCGCCTGCTGCGGATGAGCTGGCACACAGTGTGAAACTCGCCGCTCTGATCCACCACGAGATCACCGCTGCCGGCGGTTCAATTCCGTTTTCACAATTCATGGAGCGCTGCCTGTATGCGCCGCGCCTCGGTTACTACAGCGCCGGTCGCCGCAAGTTTGGTGCGGGTGGCGATTTTGTCACGGCGCCGGAAATTTCACCGTTATTCGGTCGTTGCCTGGCAAAACCCTGTGCGGCAGTACTCGAATCACTGGGCGCTGGCGATATCCTTGAATTCGGTGCGGGTAGCGGCCAGCTGGCTATTGATCTGCTGACCGAGCTTGAGTCCATGGATTGCTTGCCCGATCGTTACCTGGTGCTGGAGCGCAGCGCCGAGCTCAAGGATCGGCAGCAGCAGGCCATAGCCAGGCGCTTGCCACAGTTGCTGGACAAGGTCAGCTGGATTGATGCACTCCCTGCTGCGGGTTTTCGCGGGGTCATGCTGGCCAACGAGGTGCTGGATGCCATGTCGGTTGAGCGCTTCCAGTGGGACGGGGAAAGTGCGCAGTTGTTT
>JAQBDO010000223.1:0-6844 GCA_032124375.1 Gammaproteobacteria bacterium | reverse complement strand
GTTTACACCCGGGTAGAAGCGTGCGCGTGTATTCCTGGCCTTGTCTGAGGTGCTCAATAGATAGGCGCTGCCGTCCGGATGTGTGCCATCGGCTGTCACGCCGCGGTCAATCACTTCCTTTACAGATGCGAGATCTTCTCCGGCCAGCATGATGGCCGGACGCCAGTTGAAGTCAGTAAACGGTTGTGTGCTGCTGCTGTTGAAGTAGGGGCTTGTCCTGGTCGGCTGGCAGCCCCTGGCGCAGAAGTCTTCATTAAAGCCGGCCGCAACTGCGGTGGTTATAGACATGCACCCGACCCGGTAGGGGGCAGTCCAGGTCAACGCATAGACCTGTATTGAGGGGGGTGTTTGTCGGTCAATATCTGCCTTGAGCTTGTTGAACTCGTTCGGCTGCATGACGTTGTTGCCCGGTTTGAATGTCACGTGGATGACGTTGCCGGCAGGTATCTGGCGTTTACTGGCGTAATACTCTCCAATATCGATACTCAGCGGGTCTGCGTCGTTTATGACAATCGCGAGTTGTTGCGGTCCCAGCACAGAGCTGGTTGTGCTTCCCGGCACATCAATGTCTGTGCCGGCGTTGCATGCAGCAAGTATTCCGAAAGTCGCCAGCAGGATTAACCATACAAGGGTGCGCGCTGTCCTGTACGTATTGAAGGGTGTTTTAAAAGCAATACTGCAGATTGGGTTGGCACAGTGTAACCCAGTAATTTCAACTGCTTGCCGGGTTACGCTGGTGCTAACCCGACCCGCAAAGAGACTTTTGCGACAACCTCCATTGGCGAGGAGGGCAGATATGGCTGCTGTGATCACTTTACGTGTCGGTATTCAGCCGGCGTCTTTCCTGTCCAGCGCTTGAAGGCACGGGTGAAATTGCTCGGTTCCGAGAAACCCAACAGGTAGGTGATTTCGCCGAGGGTGCGATGTGTCTCCCTGATGTAGTGCAGTGCCAGTTCCTGACGGGTGGTCTCAAGCAGGGTCTTGAAGTTGGTTTCTTCCTTGTTCAACCTGCGCTGCAGGCTGCGCAGGCTGACATGCATGGACTCTGCAATGGTTTCCTGGTTAGGGGTGCCGTCATGCAGTCGTTCGATGATGCTGGAACGCACCTGCATGGTAATGCTGTCGCGATCAAAGCGTGCCAGGTAATCAATAACGGCTTGATCGTTGATGCGGGCAAGCTCATGGTTTGCATTGATGAGTGGCGTATCAATCAGTTGTTCACTAAAGCAAAGTGAATAGTGACTGGCATCATAGTAAACAGGACAACGGAAGAAGGCCTCTATTTTTTCATCACATACCGGTCTGGGGCGGTTGAGTGTTACCTGTGAGGGGTTGATTTGGGCGCCAGCCGTTATTCGACACATATGCAGGAAACCGGCGAGGCCGGCATCGAGTGCGGCGGGTGCAAAACTGTCGATACCCGATGGTGGTTGTAACACCAGCACTGCCCCGTCTGCGTTGTCTTCCAGTTGTAAGTTGGCGGCTGTAGATATCAGTCGTGAGAAACGGATCAGGCGGTTCAGGGCATCCCGTAGTGTGTCACTGGCAAGCCAGGAGAAGCCAAGTCCGTGCAAGGCAGCCGGTTGCAGTTGTTCTCCGGCAACAAAGCCGAAGCAGGGGTCGCCCGTTGACTCTACAGCCAGTTGCCACAGCTGTTGCATACGTTCAACCGGGTAGCGCGTGCCATCATCCGAGACTCTTGCGAGGTCAATATCCGCCGTTCTGAAAAGGGGGGCCGGGTCACAATTATAGTTGCGCAGGGTTTGTGCGATGAGTGCAGCCACGCTACCCAGTGTTGAGTAATCCATCTTCATGCTTGCCATGTTCTATTATTGTGCGTTAATCCATTAATTCATAGCCTGCCGTGCGACTGTCATCATAGCAGCCTGTTCCGACGGTGGCAGCTGTCGTCTCTGCAACCCTGCCTGTTGGGTGATGATTTTCTCCGCTGCTTCGGGTTTGCGCTCTAGGCCCACGCGTGTCTATGTAGTAAAGTACCGAAATTGTGGGGATTTTCTGTAGTGAGTGACACTTGATTGATACCAGTAACCTGATTGCCTGCCACGAGTGCGACTTGCTGCACCGTATTCCCGAGCGGGAAGGGGCGCGCTGTGTCTCCCGCTGCCGGCGTTGCAATGCCATGTTGCATCGGGGCGTTGAGAATAGTGTTGATCGCACCCTGGCCCTGACATTCGCCGGGCTAATCCTGTTTATTGTCGCCAATTCATATCCGTTTCTGGCCTTCAAGCTGCAGGGTCAGGAAACCCAGTCAACGCTGATCTCCGGTGTCTTCGGCCTTTATAATGAAGGCAAGTGGGAGATCGCCTTGCTGGTCCTGTTGACCACCATCGTGGTGCCGCTGATGCAATTGCTGCTGCAGTTGTACATCTATTTGCCGCTTAGATTTAACCGTGTTCCCTGGTTGCTGGCGCGAGTTGCCCGCTTTGCAGGGAGTTTGCAACCCTGGAGTATGATGGAGGTCTTTATGATCGGTATCATCGTGGCGATTGTGAAGCTGGTCGGCATGGCACAGATTGTCCCCGGACTGGCGTTGTGGTCATTCGCCTTGCTGATTTTGATACTGGCCGCCGCAGCGGCGAACATGGACCCCCGGGTCGTGTGGGATCAAGTGGAGTACCCGCGATGACGGATACGCTGCTGACGGCAGCGGATGCCGGGCTACTCAGTTGCCACAGTTGCAACCTGTTGACCGAGGTGCAAACCGGTGCGCATCCCGGAGCACATGAGGAACAACATTGTCCGCGTTGCGGTTCCCAACTGCACATGCGCAAGCCCGACAGTCTTGCGCGTACCTGGGCGCTGGTGATTGCAGCATTTATTTGTTACATACCTGCAAACCTGTTGCCGATGACGTTAGTCACGTCACTGGGTAATGTGCAGGAAGACACCATCATGAGTGGTGTTATTTACTTTCTGCAACACGGGGAATGGCCAATCGGTCTGGTGATCCTGATTGCCAGTATCGTGGTGCCGCTGACAAAACTCTTTATACTCATTTATCTGCTGATCTCGGTGCAGCGCAAATCGCAATGGCGACCGGTGGAGCGTACCCGCCTGTATCGTGTGACCGAGGCGATTGGACGCTGGTCCATGACGGACATCTACGTGGTGACCATTCTGGTGGCGCTGGTACAGTTGGGAAATCTGGCCTCGATAGAAGCAGGCATTGGTGCAATATTTTTTGGTGCGGTTGTGGTGCTGACTATCCTGGCGGCCATGACGTTTGATCCCCGGGAAATCTGGGACAATATGGAGTCAACAAATGACAGATAACACTGCCGGGAACGTCCCGGGAAACGAGATACCTGAAGCCGTTGTCAAACCGCGCAAGGGTATTTCCGTCGTCTGGATTATTCCCATCGTTGCTGCTTTGATCGGTGCATGGGTGGCCTACAAATCGTTTTCCGAAGTCGGCCCGACGATTGTTATTACCTTCAAGGATGCCGAAGGACTGGTGGCCGGCAAGACCAAGATCAAGTACAAGGATGTCGATGTTGGCCTGGTGGAGACGGTTGAGCTTGAAGATGACATCAAGCATGTACGGGTGACGGCTGAGATGCACCAGGGTTCCAAGGGTTATCTGACAGAGAAGACCCGCTTTTGGGTGGTCAAGGCACGTATCAGTGCCGGCACTGTTTCCGGTTTGGGGACTTTACTGGGCGGGGCCTACATCGCCATAGACCCGGTTACCGGCGGCAAGTTTGTGAAAGATTTTGTTGGCCTGGAGACGGTGCCGGTGGTGACAACCGACCAGCAGGGGCAGCATTTTCAGCTGAAGGCCGCACGACGCGGTTCACTGGATGTGGGTGCACCGATTTATTTCCGCCAGATCAAGGTCGGAGAAGTTGTCAGTTACGAGTTGTCGGAGGATGCCAAGAGCATAAACTTCAAGGTGTTTATTAATGAGCCGCATCATCTCAAGGTCAGGGAAAATACCCGTTTCTGGAATGCCAGTGGTATCGACGTTAGCTTGTCAGCGACCGGTTTCAATGTGGATATGGAATCCGCGGTCAGCCTGATTAGCGGCGGTCTTGCTTTCGAGACTCCTCCGGATGCCCCGCCAGGGGAGGTGGCGGCTGCGAACAAGGTTTTTACGCTTCATGATAGTCGTACTAGCGCTTTTCAGAAGGAAATTACTTTGACAAAGAAATTTCTGCTCTATTTTGACGGCACGGTGCGTGGCCTGGAACCAGAAGCACCGGTTGAGTTTCGGGGGATTAAACTGGGCAGGGTTGTCTCTGTGGAGCTTGAATTTGACGTCCACAAGCAGGAGTTCACCATTCCGGTGCTCATTGAGCTTGAACCACAACGATTTGGTATGGATCCAGCTGATATCGCCGAGTTACAACGCAGCAGCATCAATGAGGAACTGGTTGCTCGTGGATTAAGGGCGCAGTTAAAGACAGGCAATATCCTGACTGGCATGCTCTATGTGGATCTGGAGTTCTTCCCCAATGCCGACAAGGAAGAAGTGCGCATGGTTGATGGCACTCCGGTGCTTCCAACGGTGCCTACCTCTATTCAGGAGATTACCCGAAATGTCACCGCGGTACTCCACAAGATAAAAGAATTTCCCTTCGACAAGATTGGTGCCGATATGACCCGGACGCTCTCGAACCTGGACAAAACGATTGTCCAGGCGGATAGCACACTGAAGTCAATTGACAGTAAGTTTGCAGAAGACTCGCCGCTGTCGCAGGAGTTGCAGTTATCCATGCGTGAACTGGCGGAGGCGGCGCGTTCATTTCGTATACTGGCAGATTATCTTGAACGTCATCCGGAGGCCTTGCTGCGTGGCAAGGAGAAGCAATGATGGGAATAAAAACACAACTGAAATGTGCCGCAGTATTTTGGCTGGTCGTCTTGCTGGCTGGCTGTGCGGGCATGTCACCACGCGTCAATTTCTATGTGCTGACTGCTGATGCCGGGCTTGTTACCGGTGTGGCTGGTAGTTGCAGCAGCCAGGCCATCAGTGTCGGACCGGTCAATTGGCCCAGGTATCTTGATCAGCCGCGTATCGTTACGCGTGTGGGGTCGAACAGGCTGGAAGAAAATGAATTCAATCGCTGGGGCGGTTCTCTGGAGGATGAATTTGTCCGCATAAGCATTAAGAATTTGTCAGGTTTGCTGCAGTCCGAGCTGGTGGTGAACTATCGCCGCAGCAGCCGTTACGCACCAGTATATCGGGTGGAAATGGACGTGCTGCGTTTCGACGGGGCGTTGGGCGGGGACGTGGTTCTGGACGTGAAGTGGAACGTAATTGCAGAAGCGACCGGCAAGATTGAGCTGGTAACAACCTCGAGTATCCACAAGGGCACAGCCGGTCCGGATTACGAGGCGCTGGTGAATGCCTCGAGTATGGCGCTGGCACAACTGAGTGAGGAAATTGCGATACAGCTCGCGCAGCTGTGTTCAGCAGGGTGATCCGGTCCGGCTGGCGCTAGTCGATGTTACGCCGGTTGTTTACAAAATCGACCATGCGTTGCGTTGACCTCAGTGCCCTGATACGCACCTCTTCATCCACATGAATCTCATTACGACCGGTTCTTAAAACCCCGGCGAGGTTGCGCAGATGGTTCATCGCCATCCACGGGCAGTGTGCGCAGCTTTCGCAGGTGGCACCTTCACCGGCAGAGGGCGCTTCCAGAAAGGTCTTGTCCGGTGCCGCCTGTTTCATTTTGTAAAAAATACCATTGTCTGTGGCAACAATAAATGTGCGGTTGGGTAATTCCCTTGCGGCATTGATCAGTTGCGTGGTGGAGCCAACGACATCGGCAAGTGCAATGACCGCTTCCGGAGATTCGGGGTGCACCAGGATGGCGGCATCCGGATGTGCGCTGGCGAGATTTTGCAGTGCCTCCGCCTTGAATCGTTCATGCACGATACAACTGGCTTGCCAGAGCAGCATGTCGGCACCGGTTACCTTCCGGACATAGTTTCCCAGGTAGCGGTCAGGCGCCCAGAGTATTTTCTTGCCCTGTTCTTTCAGGTGCCTTGCTACGTCAACTGCAATGCTTGAGGTGACCACCCAGTCGGCGCGGGCCTTTACTTCGGCGCAGGTATTGGCATAGACCACCACGGTGCGATCAGGGTGGGCGTCACAGAAGGGAATGAACTTTTCCGGCGGGCAACCGAGGTCCAGGGAACATTCAGCATCCAGTGTCGGCATCAGTACCCGTTTTTCCGGGTTGAGTATCTTGGCGGTTTCTCCCATGAAGCGCACGCCTGCGACCACCAGTGTGCTGGCCGGATGCTGGTTCCCGAAGCGGGCCATTTCCAGGGAATCCGAGACGGTGCCGCCGGTCGTATCAGCGATCATCTGCAGGTCTTCGTCAGTGTAATAATGCGCGACCAGTACCGCGTCCTTCTCCTTTAGCAGACCCTTGATTTCATCAATGAGTGTCTCGCGTTCCCCGGGGGTGTAGTCCGGTTGACCGACGCTGCCGGGGATGGGCCAGGACGGAATGCGGGGGGCTGAACTGCTGGGTGCCGCTGGTTTTTCATTCATGCGATCTATCGCCTGATGTGCAGGTAAAGTGTTCGGATTGATCCGTAACCGATTGTTGTTATTTGTCTTCAGCTAGATGATGAGGGTGGTCGTGCTCAGGCGGCAGGCTTTTGCTTGTCGCTGTTGCCAGCGCAGCTGAGTTGCCTGAGCAAGGCGGCCGCTTCGGTATCGCCGTTGTTAACGGCCAGCTGGAACCACCTTGACGCCTCTGAATGGTCAGTGGGGACGCCTTCGCCGTGGTAGTACATCATGCCCAGATTGGTTTGAGCGTCCCTGAATCCCTGTTCAGCGGCCTTCCGGTACCAGCTTGCGGCC
>JAQBDO010000222.1:0-3079 GCA_032124375.1 Gammaproteobacteria bacterium | reverse complement strand
ATTGTTGCCGGCGTCAGCATCGATCAGATGTTTCTGGCCGGTATCGTCCCGGGGATACTGCTGATGGTAATGCTTGGTCTCTATGCCCTGTACGTCGGCAGGAAGGCAGCCATACCGCGCCACAGCTTTTCATTTGTTGTGCTGGGTACCGCGTTAAAAGACGGCTTCTGGGATATCCTGATGCCGCTGGGTATCCTGTCAGGGATATTTGGCGGCTTTGTAACCATCACCGAGGCCTCGGCATGTACCGCTGTCTATGTACTGCTGCTGGAAGGTGTCATTCATCGGGAAATTCATCTGGTAAAACACCTGCCAGCGCTGCTGCGGGATACTGCCGCACTGGTGGGCAGCATTCTGATTATCCTGAGTGTCGCCATGGGGCTGACCAATCTGCTCATCGACGCGCAGGTACCCATGAGGATTCTTGAGTGGATGAGCATACATGTGGACAGCCAGCTACAGTTCCTGTTACTGCTGAATGCATTTCTGCTTATTGTGGGCTGCATGATGGACATCTTCTCTGCCATCGTCGTCGTGGCACCGCTTATCCTGCCGATCGCCGCAAGCTACGGCGTAAACCCTGTTCATCTGGGTATCATTTTTCTTGCAAACCTTGAGCTCGGTTACAGCACACCACCTGTCGGCATCAACCTGTTTATCGCCAGCCAGCGCTTTGGTCGCCCGGTACTGTCACTGTTCCGTGCCGCCATCCCGTTCCTGGTGCTGATGGTCGGCTGGCTGGCACTGATTACCTACGTGCCATTTTTCTCGCTATGGTGGATGGACTAATCACAACTACGCCGAGTCTATCCCGGCCGCGAGCGCCGCACCCAGCGTTACTTCCGGATTCTCCAGCATGCTGGCTGCTGGTGTTTGTTGCGCTGCTGACAGCGTGCGCAGACAACAAGCCACAGCTACCACTGTTATCCCCTGATGCCGTCATCCTTGCCTTCGGAGATAGCCTGACGTTTGGTAGCGGTACGGACAAGGCAAAAAGCTACCCGGCGGTACTGGCACAGTTAACCGGACACACAGTCATCAATGCCGGCATCCCCGGTGAGGTGACCGCAGCAGGCCTGCAGCGCTTGCCGGCGCTGCTTGCTCAATACAAGCCGGAGCTGCTGATTCTGTGCCATGGTGGTAATGACCTGCTACGCAAGCTGAACAGCGCTGCGACACGCAGCAACATTGAAGCGATGATTAAGGCGGCCGCACAACACAACATTCCGGTCCTCTTGATTGGCGTGCCGCAGCCTGCGCTGCTGTTCATGGAGTCTGCCGGGATATACAACGAGATTGCAGCACAATACAAACTTGTTTACGAGGGTGAAATTTTGCCTGCAGTGGAAGCAGATAACAGTCTCAAGTCAGACCGGATACATCCCAATGCGAAGGGTTATAACCTCATGGCGGATGCCATCTATCGGCTCATGCAGGAAAGCGGTGCCCTGTAGCAGCGCCATCGACGCACTGCTACCGGGCAGGATTGACTAGCGCAGACTGTTCTTGACCTGTGCCACGTTATTGCGCAAATAGACCGGCACAGCCGCTTCCGGGCTAACTGTTTTCCCCTGGCGGTAATCAAGACTGGCGAGCCGCACAACGTCTGTCGCATGCGGCTCCAGATCCGGTAATAAACGAAGCAACTGCCCACCTGTTGTTTGCATCAGACTCTCACCATAGGCTTCCCAGCCACTACCGACACCGATCCAGTCATTGCCCTGCGGACGGGGAATATCAGTCGGTGCGCACACGCATTCACTGCCATGCAGGGAAACAGCGTGCACCCCCGACGCCGCATAGCACCCCCAGTAGACCTCGGACATGCGTGCATCAAGCGCAGCCATCACCCGCTGCCCACCGGTCGCCCGCATACCACCCAGCGCCAGCGCAGCCAGCGTAGACACGGGCACAACCGGGAGGTCTGCCGCAAAGGCGATGCCCTGTACAACGCTGGCAGCAATGCGGACCCCGGTAAAGGAACCCGGGCCGCGCCCAAAGGCAATCGCATCAAGCTGTGAGACAGTCACACCGGCCTCAAGCAATAATGATTCAATCATGGGAAGCATCAATGCCGCGTGCTGGCGAGGCGCCAGCGCATAACGCTCGAGCACCTCGCCAGCAACCATCAGCGCTGCCGAACAGGCGGGCGTGGATGTTTCAACGGCAAGCAGGTACTCTGACATGGCTAGCAACCGGCAGTCGGCTAGGAGACAAGCGGCTCAGCCCGGCTGGTGACTGAACTGGCAAAAAATTCATGCACATCATCGGCACGGCACGTCCCTGGCATCTCGGGCAAACTTTTCAGAAAAATCTTTCCATACGCCCTGGTACGCAAGCGTGGATCACACAACACCAGCACGCCGCGATCATTCCGGTCCCGAATCAGTCGTCCAACCCCCTGTTTCAGATTAATCACCGCGCGCGGTAACTGGTATTCCATGAAGGGGTTGTCACCCTGTGCGCGCAAAGCCTCGATACGCGCCTGCAAAACCGGATCACCGGGTGAGCCAAAGGGTAGCTTGTCAATGATGACACAGGATAACGCCGCACCCCGCACGTCGACACCTTCCCAGAAACTGCTTGTCCCCAGCAGCACCGCATTACCCAGCTCCCTGAAGCGGTCGAGCAATTCCCCCCTGGGAGCCGTCCCCTGAACCAGCAACGGGTAAGCAAGCGTATTTTCCAGCTGCCTTGCTGCAGACTGCAGCGCCGCATGACTGGTAAACAGTATAAAGGCCCTGCCTGCACTGGCCTGAATGATATCGCGTGCACAACTTACCACCGCGTCCACATAAAAGCGGTCATTGGGTTCCGGCATATTCTCCGGCATATACAGCAAGGCGTTTTTCCGATAATTAAACGGGCTGTCCAGTTTCAGTGTACGTGCGTCATCAAGACCCAGCTGCCCCGAGAAGTGCTTGAAAGCATCGCCAACCGCCAGGGTTGCAGAGGTAAATATCCAGGCACTTTGCAAACTGTCTATACAGCTTCTGAAATAGGGCGCTATATTCAACGGCGTCAGATTAAGACGAAAAGAGGTGCGAAATGTTTCAAACCAGTGAATGTATTCACCCGA
>JAQBDO010000221.1:0-15802 GCA_032124375.1 Gammaproteobacteria bacterium | reverse complement strand
GGGTGTTTGTTTCCGGTGGCGGTTGTGGCGGCATGGCCTATGGTATGACGTTTACCGATACCAAATCTGAATATGACTGTGTGCGTTCGGAAGAGGGTTTTGATGTTTACGTTGATGCAGTAGCGCTGAATTTTCTGCGTGGTGTAGAAATTGATTATGTCGAGAACCCTACCGGTGCCAGTTTTGTCTTTAACAACGCGTTCGCCGTAACCGGTGGTTCGGGTACCTGTGGTGCTTGCGGCTCCGCCGGCGGAGGGTGTGCCTGATTTAGATCGCCAGCAGGCGCGCCTGCGCCTGCTGCTGATTGCCCCCCCGAACAGTTATCGTACTGTTTCCTATCTTGAGTCTGCCCGCCGTCAGGGGGTAGATGTTCTGGTTGCATCTGAAGGCGAACATTCACTTGTCGGTGCTATCGCCGCTGGTCTGCATGTCGACCTGGATGCGCCGCAAGCCCTGGAGCTGCTGTTACAGGCAAATCAGCAGCGTCCTTTTGACGGCGTCGTGGCGACCGATGACGCCACGGTGGAACTGGGTAGCCGCATCGCCCAGGCCCTGAAACTACCGCATAATCCCCCGCAAGCTGCGCAGTACTCACACCGCAAGGACCTGTCCAGACAGGTGTTGCAGGCGGCGGACGTTCGGGTCCCTGATTTTCGTGTTCTCAGTCTCAACAAGGCGATAGCGCCGCAACTGCAGGGTCTGGAGTTACCCTGCGTGGTGAAGCCGCTGTCGTTATCGGCAAGCCGCGGGGTCATACGGGCGGATACACAACAGCAAGTTCAGTCTGCATGCCGGCGGATTCAGTCGATCCTCGCGGCTGAAAGTATTGTCGATGACTATGTCAGCTCCCATGTGCTGGTGGAAAGCTTTGTCGCCGGTCCGGAAGTGGCGCTTGAAGGTTTGTTACATCAGGGCGAGCTGGACGTGCTGGCTATCTTTGATAAGCCAGACCCGCTGGAAGGTCCTTTCTTTGAAGAGACCTACTACATTACCCCTTCAAGACATAGTGCAGCGATTCAGCAGCAAATTATTCTGTGCGTCAGGGATGCCTGTAACGGGCTTGGCTTGTGTGAAGGCGCGGTGCATGCGGAAGTGCGTATTGGCCAATCCGGTTGCGCCATTATTGAAGTAGCGGCAAGAACCATTGGTGGTGAATGTGCGCGCTTGCTCGGTTTTGGTACCGGCCACAGCCTGGAGGACCTGGTGATTGCGCATGCAGTGGGTCGGCCGCTGGCAATCAAACGCAGTAGTGATGCCGCCGGTGTGTTGATGATTCCGATTACCAGGGCAGGCAGTCTGCGCCGTATTGAAGGGATAACCCGCGCACGTGCAGTCCCCTTTATTAAAGATATCCTGATTAACATTCGTGATGGTTATGAACTGGTGCCCCTGCCGGAGGGCAGTAGTTACCTGGGATTTATGTTTGCCTGTGCGCCCGAGCCCGGGCAGGTAGAGGCCGCATTACGCAAGGCGCATGCGCAGCTGAATATTGTGGTTGCACCGATCATGAAGGTTAAGGACCTGCGCTGACAGCAGGATTGGTCAGTCTTTTATAATAGTAGCGTTTGATGAAGGACAAGAACCGACCGATAGTTGCCGGTTAAAAAACCGGCATCATTGGAATTTTTTTGTGTTCTGGTATCGCAGTTCCCGCTTGAGACAAGCTTTGTAGCCTGGATTGGCGATAGCGTAATCCAGCACAGGAACTGTCGGGTTATGGCGTTGTACACCTAACCCGATCTGCGAATATTCTGGTTTATTTGGGAGGTTCCGATTTGTGACCGGCGTACCTTGCGCACAGGTCTCAAAGAGGTGCGCTCTTCAGGTTCAATCGCAGGCTGTGTTGGCCGGGAAAAAGATAGCTGCAGACGGTTTTATTTCTTGGCGCCCGGTGCCTGGAAGCCGTCTGGAACATTGCCCATGTCGCCTTCCTGAAAGAGAAATCCGACCATGTGTTTCTCAATCAGCTCGACACTGCCCGTGTCAGCTGTGTTGAGGCCGTTCTCGTTAATGATCATGGTGAGGCGTTCCAGCCACTTGTTCCAGCCTTCGGCTGAGACGTTTTCATAGATACGTTCGCCCAGTGAACCCGGGTGCGGGATATGTTCCAGACCTTCGGCTTCACGTTTCAGCACCACACATTTGACTATACGACTCATTTAAATATACCTCGTAAAATTTATGCAGATATTGTACCCCAAATCCCGGGTGTTGCCGTGATTCCTGATGATCAGAAGGGTTTGACAACAGCCAGCAGTACAATTGCGATCAGTAACAGCGCCGGAATTTCATTGATCCAGCGATAAAAAACATGGCTGTGGTTTGCCTTGTTGTGGCGAAAATCCTGATTCAACTTGCCACAGTAGAGGTGAAATACCACCAGCCCGCCAACCAGCACCAGCTTGCTAATGAGCCATCCGGAGTGCTGGTAGGCCGCCCAGGCATAATCAACCAGCAGCCAGATGCCGAACACAGCCGTCATGACAGCACCGATTGTCATAATGGCAAATAATTTACGCTCCATGACCAGGAAGCGTGCGTGGCTGACGGCATCAGTACTGTCGGCGTGGTAAACATACAGACGCGGTAAATAAAAAAGTCCGGCGAACCAGGTGACCATGAAGATGATGTGCAGGGCCTTTATCCAGAGCATGGTTATATATTCCCAGGTGTCCTAAATGTTTTTGGCTGTGGCCAGCATCGGCTGGCTCGCCTGCGAGGTTTGCAGCATGTCGAGGATGTCCTGTCGCAGTTTCGCCATGCTCATTTCACCCAGCTTCTGGTAAACGATGCGACCATCCGGGGCGATTAGAAAAGAGGTGGGCGTCAGTTGTACATTACCGAACGCGCGCGCCGCCTCGGCATGCATATCCAGTGCGATCGGATAAGGAATATTACGGGCATTGCGCATGGCGAGCACCCGGTTGGGCGGGTCGTAGTCCATGGCAATGCCGATGATTTCCAGTCCCTGTGGTGACAGTTCTTTGTAGAGTTCAACCAGGTGTGGCATTTCCTTGATGCAGCCCGGGCAAGTGGTGGCCCAGAAAGTAATTAGCAAGGGTTTGCCGCGCAGGCTGGCAAGCGGTAGTTGTTCACCATCGATGGTGATCAGGCTGATGTCCGGCGTTGATTTCAATCCGGCCGGGGCGAACCATAAATAACCCAGTGTTCCCAGCAGCGCCAGCGCAAACAGTGATATTGATATTTCCTTGAACTTCATGGTTTGTTTTTCGTGATGTTTTCCGTATTGGCGTGGTCGACGCTAATGGATGTTAACGATGGCGCTGCCGCGTTACTGTTTCCAAACAGGCGCCCGACAAACCCGAAGACTCTTTTAATGCCGCGCCAGATCTTCGGCAATAGCCAGATGGATAATAAAATGAATAATACCAGTAACACGATGAACAGTGCCGGGTGATACAGCGCTGTCCAGAGGCCGGCAATAACGGCAACGTCTTCGCCCACGGAGGCAAACCAGTTGGTGACCGGTTCCGGTGAGGTATTTATCAGTAGCCGTGTCCCGGCCTTGGTAATGTGGCTGCCGGTTGCCAGTGTGCCGCCGGCAATGGCAGCGGCCAGTTGCGCGCCACTGCCGACATCGCCAACGGCGCCTGCGGCCAGTATGGCCCCCGCGGGGATGCGTATAAATGTCGAGATGGCGTCCCAGCCGGTGTCCACGCCGGGAACCTTGTCGGCGAAAAACTCGATGCAGTACATCAGTCCGGCTGCCACCATCACCATGGGGTCGGACAGAACCTGCAGGTCTGGCGGCAGGTCTATGTTGCCGGTTGTGCCCATGTAACCCAGCATTAGAATAGCAGCATACAAGTTGATGCCGCTGGCCCAGGCCACGCCCAGGGTGAGGGCGATTGTTTGTGTAATATCCATATGATTTATGAGTTTTTCTGGCGGTTTACCTTGCCGCTAATATGGGGCCAATTCTGGCAATTCACAAAATTCTTTGGCTTTCGGTGTGTTTTTGTTTTGCAAGCCAGCTTTAGGATTAATCTATAACTTATTGAATTATATTAATATTGTATTTTTTAGCAGGTAATCCCTCTTGTTTACATCAGCGTTCGGTCACTGTCTAATAGCGCCGCTGACGTTTTTCACTATGTGTATGCGCCAGCCATGGCTGAACCGATGTGTACGACCCCAAGGCCCCGGATGCAGAAGCCTGTCCGGAATATCTTGTAGATATCCTTTCATTGCCAGGCATTGTGCCCGTTTTTCGGATTTTTATCAGGCAAGGAAGTGGCCCCGATTTTTTAATAGAGAGTAAATACCCAAGGAGTGTAATGATGAAGAAACTACTGGTAGTGATATTCAGTGCTACATTGTTTGTTGCCGGTTGTGGCGACAAGGATGACTCGAAGTCAATGACTGAAAGTGTCACTGAAGCTGCTGAAGAAGCCGCAGAAAAAGCGAAAGATGTGGCAGAGGACGTGGCTGAAGCAACCGAAGAGGCCGCTGAAAAGGCCGCTGAAAAGGCCGAAGATGCTGTTGATGCTGTGAAGGAAACAATGGGAGACTCTAACGCTGACGCACAGGAAGCCGCTGAAGAAACTGCAGAACAAGCTGCTGAGATGGCGGGAGAGGCTGCTGAGATGGCCGAAGAGGCTGCCGGGGCTGCTGAGGATGCCGCTGAAGATGCAGAAGAAGCTGCACAGGAAGCTGCTGAAAAGGCCGATGCTGCGATGCAGCAGTAATCGGGCGAACGGGTTGACAGGAAGGCCGGATATTCATCCGGCCTTTTTTTATTTAGTGGGTAATGTTTTGTTATGTTACGAAGCGCCTTCATTGTATTCCTGCTAGGCTGGCTGACCTGGTTCTGGATCGACAAGCCGCCGCCCGGGCGGATGCAGTTACCTGCGGTCAGCGACAGCCTGATAGAAAATTTCCAGACTGCTTTTAATTTGCTGAAGGCGGGTCATCTGGATGTGTCATTTGTATATATCTGGAATGCTCACTACCTGCTGCTTTCATTGTTGGGTGGTGCGCTGCTGGCGGTGAGTTACGGAGCCATATCGGACTACCTGTCCCGTCGGCAGATGCGCAGGAATTTCATGCCGCCAGTCGTCAGAAAACAGCAAGCTGAACAGACAGATTTTCGGGCAGAACAGCAGGATGACTCGAAGTAACTTGTCTGCGCTGGATAGACAGACCTGATATAGCTGCTATTGCCTTGTAATCACCTGCTGCGTGGATTACGGTCCTGGTTTGCTGTGTGTCGCCAACAAGACAGGTATAAATATGTCTGAAGAGCAAGAAAAGCTGGGGACGGTCATTGCGCGCATGCAGGCGATTCAGCGTGCTATCAAGTCATCCGGCCAGCCTGCCTCCATGTTTGAATTACAGGAATTACAGGATCTGGGTCGGGAATACGCACGTATTATTGAAGTGCTGGAGACTTTGACGGGTGATCGGTCGCGTGACTAACGGGCAAGGGATTTAAGTTATGCAAGATACATCGGAAATATTCATTGGCAGGGGTGAACAGGATATTTACCTGTTGCCACGGCTGGCAAATCGACACGGATTAATCGCAGGTGCAACCGGTACCGGTAAAACCGTTTCTCTGCAGATTTTGGCGGAAGAGTTTTCGCGTCGCGGTGTGCCGGTATTCATGGCGGACGTCAAGGGCGATTTGTCCGGTATTAGTCAGGCAGGCAAGGATCATCCGAAGCTGCAGGAAAGGGCTGAGGCTATTGGCCTTCACCCTTACACGTATGAAGCCTTTCCGACCGTATTCTGGGATCTGTTTGGCAAACAGGGTCACCGGGTGCGTACCACGGTTTCGGAGATGGGGCCTTTGTTGCTGTCCCGAATGCTGGATCTGAATGATACCCAGGAAGGCATTCTCTATGCTGTTTTTAAAATTGCTGATGACCAGGGCCTGTTGTTGCTGGACCTGAAAGACCTGCGCGCGCTGTTGATTTTTGCCGGTGAGAATGCACAGCAGCTGCGACTGGAGTATGGCAATATTTCCGCTACCTCGATCGGTGCTATCCAGCGACGTCTGCTGGTACTGGAACAGGAAGGTGCCAGCCAGTTCATGGGTGAGCCGGCGCTCGACCTGTTTGATTTTATGCGTATGAACCCCGACGGCTACGGCAACATCAATGTACTGGCTGCAGACCAGCTGATGCAGACGCCGAAGCTGTATGCGACGTTTTTACTGTGGCTGTTATCCGAGTTGTTTGAGGAGCTGCCGGAGGTGGGTGACCCTGAAAAACCCCGGCTGGTGTTTTTCTTTGATGAAGCACACCTGTTATTTAAAGGCGCGCCGCAGGCGCTCATCGACAAGGTTGAGCAAGTGGTACGTTTGATTCGATCCAAGGGTGTGGGTGTTTACTTCGTTACTCAAAACCCGCTGGATATACCCGATGCTATCCTCGGTCAGCTGGGGAATCGCATTCAACACGCATTGCGTGCCTTTACACCACGTGACCAGAAGGCCGTACGTGCGGCGGCTGATACGTTCCGTGCCAATCCGGCCTTTAGTGCAGCTGATGCCATCAAGGAACTCGGTGTGGGAGAGGCGCTTGTCTCAACCCTGGGAGTCAAGGGTGTGCCAGGCATGGTGGAACGGGTGCTGATTCGCCCGCCGGCATCCCGGCTGGGCCCGGCTACTCGCGCCGAGCGCGAGGCTGTGATTGCGACCAGTATTTTCTCGAGACGCTATGATGAGCCGGTTGACAGACGTTCCGCTTATGAGATGCTGAATGAGCGCGCCGAGAATAAATCCAAACAGGAAACTGATGCTGCAGCAGAAAAAACTGCCAGCAAAAAAACACCCGCTCGGAGCAGTAATCGCCAGGGTGTAATGGAGGCCATGCTGAAGAGTATTGTGCGTTCGATCGGCAGCTCTCTGGGGCGCCAGATATCGCGCGGCGTACTGGGTTCTATCTTAAAAAAATAAGGCCGTTATTCCCGGTCCTCTCGTGAGTGTGAGTCATGAGCAATAAGCGATTTTTTATCAGCAACAAGATACTGCCGGTTCTGATAGTGCTGGGGCTGCTTGTCTATCAGTACTATGTGCCTGACAACCCGGCTACCGGATATGACGTCGCGGTTGATGGCAATCTGGTGCAGCAGGCGTATGCCAGCCATCAGTCAGGAAAGTGGCTGGAAGCCCGGGGGCATATCAAGCGTGTATTGCGTGATGATAACGAGGGGGCACGCCACCAGAAGTTCATTGTTGAAATGGATGATGGTCATACGGTCATGATTGCACACAATATCGACCTTGCCAGACGCATACCGGCACGTGAGGATTTGTGGTTGAGCGTGCGCGGGCGCTACGAATGGAATGATCGCGGCGGCCTGATTCACTGGACGCATCATGATCCCGACGGTCGCCTGCAGGGTGGCTGGATAGAGGTGGAAGGCGTGCGTTATCAGTGATAGTCACCCTGCTATAAAGAAGCGTCACTTCCCCCTGTGGGAGCAGCGGTTAATAAAACGGCAATAAACAACTGGCTACACAGGATATACAGATATGGCGCACGGTTCAGGCAAGGCAGTTATAACGGCGCTGGTCGCCAATGCCATTTTGACCGTCCTTAAATTTATTGCGGCGCTGTTGACACACTCTGCCTCGATGATGAACGAGGCGATTCACAGCCTGATGGACAGTCTCAACCAGGGGTTCCTGCTGATTGGCCTGAAGGTCGCCGAGAAGCCGGCTGATGAGGAATACGCCTTCGGCCATGGCCAGAAGAAGTATTTATGGAATCTGTGGAGTGCCATTGGTCTGTTTTCGATTGGCTGCGGTCTGGGGCTGGCGCACGCGTGGCATTCCTGGGCGCTGGCAGGTGAGAAACAGCCACAGCCGCCGCTGGACTTATTCGGCTTTAGTTTTGAGCCGCTCTGGATAGCCGGCCTGGTATTGTTGATCGCGCTGTTTCTGGACGGCTATTCCCTGTTTGTTGCGGTGACTGAGTTCATGAAGCATATGCGTGCCAGGGGCGAGCGCGGTTTTCTGCGGGCGTTGTTGCGTTCGGACGATCCAACACTGGTGGCTGTTGTGCTGGAGGATAGCGTGGCGACGCTGGGTATATTGCTGGCGTCCAGCGGAATCCTGATGTCCGTGTTCACGGGTAATCCTTACTGGGATATTGCCTTCTCCATGTTGATTGCAGCGTTGTTGGGGCTGACCGCTTTTTTTCTGGGTAGCGTAAACATGCGTTTTCTTGCCGACGTAAGAGACCCGGGGGCGGAAGCCGCCTTTGCAGTCCTTGTCAGTGAGCATCCGGAAGTCGAGCGCTATCATGATTTACGCTCAATAATTATTGATAATGAGCATACGGTGCTGGTTGCTGAAGTGGAATTGCGTGAAGAGGTCGTTGTCGCGGGATTGCAGGCGCGTATGTCAGAGTATGAGAATCAGCACCTGTCCATGCTGCCGGCCGGGAAAGCAGGGGATCAGCGGTTGCGGGATTACTGTCATACACGGGCTGCTGCACAGGCAACGCTGGAACGAACGGAGACTATTATCGATAAGCTGGCTGCGGAAATCCGTCAGCGACTTCCCAGGGTGCAGCATGTGACGATTGAAATAGAAGGGATGGCGACAGCGCCCGTAATAGAGCCAGGCGTGTCGGAATGACGTATCATTGGACGCACTCTTTGCGGGGGATAAATAAATGGATAACGAGCTTGCTGGTCTGTATGAAGCGATAATAAAGGGAATTGGTGAAGACCCGGCGCGTGAAGGCTTGCAGAAGACGCCCGAGCGTGCGGCCAAGGCCATGCAGTATCTGACGCGCGGTTATCAACAGACGGTTGAGGAGGTGGTCAATAACGCCATCTTTGAATCGGCTAATGACCAGATGATTTTGGTAAAGGATATCGAATTATATTCCCTGTGCGAGCATCACCTGTTGCCATTTATCGGTAAATGCCATGTTGCCTATATTCCTACCGGCAAGGTTATCGGCCTGTCAAAAATTGCGCGTATCGTAGATATGTTTGCACGGCGCTTGCAGATACAGGAGAACCTGACCAAACAGATTGCAGATACGTTAATGACGGCAATCAAGCCTGCCGGTGTTGGTGTCATTATCGAAGCGCAGCACCTGTGCATGATGATGCGTGGTGTTGAGAAACAAAACTCAATGATGACGACTTCAATGATGCTGGGAACTTTTCTTGATCACGACCGGACGCGTTCCGAGTTTCTACGCCTGGTTAAATCCCGATAACGAATCAGGCCTGTGTGCATGGGTTGTATGCATATACATATATCAGTTAACACTGTAGCTCTGAACGATGTCCTTTCGCGTTAGTACGCCGTAAATTCTGCTAATTCCCGGAATGGTATGACGGGTTACGTACAACGCCTCGGTATTATGTTCATCCAGCCGGGCCAGTGCTTCCTGCAAGGTGGCCTGGAAGTCAATGGGCGTAATGTCACCGCGTTCAGCCGGTATATCGATCAGTGAGTACTGTGTTTTTTCCGGGTGCTCCTGTACCTGACGCGCCAGGTCAGCCGCCGGCATGATGGCAATCGCTTGCCTGTCCCGGGTGATCAGTATCCAGCGGGGTTCGCTTGCCAGCGCTTGCTTTACGCGTTCGCGGTCGACTACTTCCGGTAACGGTTCAAAGCGGCGGTCCATAACGCTGGCCACGCCGATGCGCCTCAAGGCCTGGGTCAGCGGGGTGTCCCGGTAATCCAGTCCGTGTGCCTTCAGCAGCAGCAGATAGACAGATTCCTTGCCAAAGACTTCCCGGCTGACGAGCACACCGGCAATCAACGCCAGCATGCCGGGCAGAATGATGTGCGGGTTGGCGGTGAGTTCCAGCAAGGCCGTCAGTGCGGCGAGCGGTGCCTGTAGCGTTGCGCCCATCATGGTGCACATACCGATCAGCGCATAGAAGGCAGGGGCGGCAATATCACCCGGCAGCCAGGCATCGGCCATGATACCGGTGGCACCGCCCGCCAGTGCACCGATCACCAGAGTGGGGCCGATCAGGCCGCCCGGCAGGCCCAGTCCCAGTCCCAGTGCGCTGGCCATGATCTTGGCGACAGTAATAAGTAACAACACGGACAACCCCAGTTGCCCCAGCAGTGCCTGGTTGACTGTGTCATAACCGATGCCCATGACTTCCGGTACGACCATGCCAATCAGGCCGACGATAGCACCGCCCAGGGTACAGCGAATCCAGATCGGCCAGCGTTTTGAGAGTGTCGTTGAGCGTTGCAGTAAATGGATAAAGAATGCGGCGATGCATCCCAGTGTGATACCCATCAATATCACATAGGGTAGTTCCAGTAATGATTCCAGCTGCATGGCCGGGATTGAAAATACCTGTTCACTGCCGTACACCAGTCGGCTCAGTGTAGTCGCGGTGACGGCAGACATAATGACCGGCGCGAAGCTCAACATCGAGTACTCCATCATCACGACTTCCATGGAAAAAATGACGCCCGCCAGCGGCGTATTGAAAGAGGCGGATATCGCTGCGGCAATGCCACAGGCGGCCAATGTTCTCAGGCTGTTATTGGGCAGCCGCAGCCACTGACCGATCTGGCTGCCACTGGTCGCACCGAGATGTACGCTGGGTCCTTCACGGCCGACGGAGTGTCCGCTGATAATGCTGAGTGCGGCACCAAAGAATTGTGCGACGGCATTCCTGAATGGCAGCCTGCCCTGGTGGTAGGCGAGTCGCTCCATAACGTGTACTACCCCGATGCCGCGGGTTCCGGGTGTCAGGAACTGCCAGATCAGGCCTATGGCCAGGCCGCCAGCCAGTGGCAGCAGCAACCGCAGGCCGATCGAAAGACCCTCGTAATTTTCGATGTCGCCGTCCGGCAGCAGCAAGCCCTGCGAGGATTCCACCAGCATCCGGAAAGCAATAATGACGCCGCCTGACAACAGGCCCACCGGGATGGCCAGCATGGATAATTGTGGCAAGGCATCCAGGCTGGAGACGCGCAGTCCGAGATTGTCGAGCCATTGATTCCAGCGATTCTTGAGCACGGTTGTGCGGGTACTCCTTCAAGGTGATATTGATGGATTCAGAGTTGCCGAGCCGTGTCAGTGCCTGCTTTTCAGGGGTTATTGTAGAATGAAAGGGAGTGGGATGGTGTACTATTTGTGGATTATGAGTATAGCCAGCGAACAGGTGAGGGACGCATGATCAAGGTAGGTGTAGTGGGCGGAACCGGTTATACCGGTGTCGAATTGTTGCGGTTGTTGGCCGGTCACCCGGAAACAGAGCTGGTCGTCATCACGTCCCGTTCCGAGGCCGGTAAGCCGGTAGCAGACTTGTTCCCGAATCTGCGTGGCAGTGTTGAACTGGCGTTCTCGGCGCCGGATAGCGGGCAACTGTCAGGCTGTGATCTGGTGTTCTTTGCAACGCCCAACGGTACCGCGATGGGCATGACGCCACAGTTGCTGGAAGCCGGTGTGCGCGTTATTGATCTGGCAGCAGATTTCAGGATCAGGCAGGCGGAGCTCTGGGAACACTGGTATGGCATGCCGCACGCGTGCCCGCAGTTGCTGGAACAGGCAGTTTACGGTCTTACTGAAATCAACCGTGCTGAAATTGCGCAGGCACAGCTGGTCGCCAATCCGGGCTGTTATCCAACTGCCGTGCAACTGGGATTTCTGCCATTACTTGAAGCAGGGTTGATCGACCCCGGCCATTTGATTGCCGATGCCAAGTCTGGCGTCAGTGGTGCCGGCAGGAAGGCGGCGATCGGTGCCTTGCTGTGCGAGGCCAGTGAAAACTTCAAGGCCTACGGCGTCAGTGGACACCGCCATCTGCCGGAAATTCGCCAGGGCCTGGAACGCGCCTCGGGACAGTCGGTTGGGCTGACATTTGTGCCGCATTTAACGCCCATGATCCGTGGTATACATGCGACCCTGTATGCTCAGTTACATGATGTCGATCACGATTTGCAGACACTTTTCGAGTCGCGTTACCAGCACGAACCGTTTGTTGATGTGCTGCCTGCGGGCGGACATCCCGAGACTCGCAGTGTGCGCGGGGCAAACCATTGCCGGATTGCGGTGCACAGACCGCAGCAGGGCAATACGGTTGTGGTACTTGCGGTGATTGATAATCTGGTCAAGGGTGCTGCCGGTCAGGCGATACAGAACATGAATGTTATGTTTGGTTTCAATGAACGGGCCGGCTTAACTAATATCGCTCTGCTGCCGTAATGCATGGCAGGAATATTCTCTTTTGTGACCGGTATCCGGCTAAATACGTAATGTCTTACCATACTCCTGGTGCATGCCGGTCCTGCGGAGGTTCCCATGCGAGCTAGCAGCCTGATGGGCGTGGCAGCAGTTGCCGGTTTGGGTGTTGCCCTGTTTGCAGCCTGGTGGTTGTACGATCTTGGCAAGTTGCGGGGTGTCGATGAGCTGGCCGGATTACGGACAGAGCACGCCATACTCGAGAAACGATATGGGAAGCTGTCCAGGGAGGCCTCGCAGTTACGTGACAGGGTTGCAATTCTGGATCGTTCCAGTCAGATCGACCGCCAGGCGGCGCTCGATGTGCAGGCGGACCTCGGGCATCTGGAGGAAGAGTTGCAGGCAGCGCGGGAAGAGGTTGAGTTCTACCGCGGCATCGTTGCGCCGGGTGATGTTCAACCCGGTCTGCGAATACACCGGTTTACCCTGGAAGAGGGTGGTGCACCCGGTGAGTATCACTATGATCTGGTGTTGACCCAGTTGAGGCGCAATGATCATTACGTCACGGGAGTGGTGGACTGGAAAATTTCCGGCTCGATGGTCGGTGAACAGGGTGAGCTGGCGCTTGCCGGCGTGACCAAACCGTCAGTCGAGCAATTAAAATTTCGCTTTCGTTATTTTCAGGATTTGGGCGGGAAGATCACCCTGCCTGCAGGCTTTGAGGCAGAGCAGGTGATTTTGAGTGTTAAACCCGAGGGCGAGTTGCCAGCTGTTGAACAGACGTTCGACTGGCCGGAACCGGGTTCCTAATTAACAGGAGAGTATATATGTTGGGACAAGGCAAAAAATCGAAAGGTGCAACAACCAAGGTGGATACCATCATTGGGCAGCAAACGCGTATTGAAGGTGATATTCACTTCTCCGGCGGATTGCATATTGATGGCCGGATCAAGGGTGGTGTCATTGCCGAGACAGATTCAGGGTCGGTACTCACTGTCAGTGAGCTTGGCAGCATCGAAGGTGACGTACGGGTGCCAACGGTTATATTGAACGGGCAAGTAACCGGTGATGTACGATCTGCAGAACGTATTGAGCTGGCCGCCAAGGCGAAGGTCGATGGCGATGTCTATTACAACCTGATTGAGATGGCGATGGGGGCGGCGGTCAATGGCAGCCTGGTGCACAATGTTGAAACCGATTCATCGGTCGTTACCTTTGGTCGGGAGACGGTTGAAAACGGCAAAGGTCAGGCTGATACTTGACCAAATTAGTCGGGAAATGACATAATTTTGGGTCTCGTAGTTGTCTTACAGCAAGAGGCAGTATCCAAATGAGTGAAGCAGCAACAGCAATGGCCGTCGATGTGGCCTTCAGCGATGCCGCGGCCAGAAAGGTCAAGCGATTGATTGATGAGGAAAATAATCCGAATCTCAGGTTGCGTATCTATATTTCTGGTGGTGGTTGTTCTGGTTTTCAGTACGGTTTTTCTTTCGATGAAAAGGCGACTGACGGTGATCTAATCGTAGAGAACGGTGATGTCGCGCTGGTGATTGATCCAATGAGCTATCAATACCTTATTGGTGCTGAGGTTGATTACACCGAGGGACTGGAAGGTGAACAGTTCGTGGTTCGCAACCCCAATGCAACCACTACATGCGGTTGCGGATCCTCTTTTTCAGTCTGAGTTCCAAATTTTTGTTAATTGCAAGGGGGCTTAACCGCCCCCTTGCCTGTTTTGCAGGCCTGCCAAGGTGTATGTATACCGGGTGCGAACCACAAGACTGCCTCCTTGAGGCAGATCGTTAGAACATTCGGCGGCGGGTTGTTCAGTGCCTGAACAATCGACCCAGTGGTACTGCCCGGGTTGCGCCGGTAACCGCCGGGATTTTGCCAGGCTTTCCTTCGGTATGTAGTTTTGCCAGCCAGGCAAAGGCAGCAGCCTCTACCCAGTCGGGCATAATCCCGTAGGCATCGGTTTTGTCTACGGACAGCTCCGGCAGGTTTGCTGCCAGGCGGCACATCAAGTTGTTGTTGTGTACGCCACCACCACAGACGATTAGTTTTTTGGCGCTTCCGGCATGTTGCTGAATGGCTGCTGAAACGGTTCGTGCAGTGAATACACACAGAGTCGCCTGAATAGTGTGGGTACTTGCGTCGGAATGTACGTGTATTGCAGCAGTCAGTTCTGATTGAAGTACTCGCGCCCGGTGCCTTTTGGCGGTGCTGCCCGAAAGTATGTATCAGTGAGCATGTGCTCAAGCAGTGCCTGATCGACCTGTCCTGTTGCCGCCCATGCACCGTTGTTATCCATGGCCGATGGCGATGATGTTCTCGGGTGCGACGTTGGCATTTAATAGCAGCTCGTTGGTTACTGCAGCAAATGTCTCGCCAACTGCTGTGTCAATAGCAGTCAGGTCCGTGTTCAGAGGGGTTTCAAGCTGGAGTGCGGATTCCAGTTGCTGATGCGATGCGGCAGGGTACTTGTGGCTGTACGTTGCAATGATGGTTGGACGGGAGGAGGTGAAATCAACCAGTGCGGCATTTATGCCATCCATGCTGGTGCCGGACATCAGTCCAATAAAAAGCTCTGCCATGTGATAGTGATTTTTGCTGCTGCCTGTATGTGTCAGCGCTGCAGACGGAAGCTTAGTTGTTGCTGGCGAGCTGAACGTCGCGGACCACGTTTATTTGTGCGATCAGGTTTTCGGCCTTGGCATTGAAGTCAGCCATGTACTTCTTGTCCAGCGGATCAGCCCCGGGAAGCTTTACAGTCAGTGGGTTACGGTGTTCGTTGTTAACCAGAAATTCATAATGCAGATGCGGGCCGGTTGCCAGGCCGGACATGCCGACATAGCCAATGGTTTGTCCCTGTGTGACCATGCTGCCTACCTTCAGGCCGCTGCGGAACTTTGACATGTGCGCGTACAGGGTGCTGTATGTTGAACCATGCTGGATGACGATGGTGTTGCCATAACCGCCTTTCTTGCCACGGTGAACAATCTTGCCATTGCCTGTTGCCTTGATCGGAGTGCCTGATGATGCAGCATAGTCCACGCCCTTGTGTGCGCGTATGCGATTCAATATGGGGTGTTTGCGGCCAAGACTGAAACCTGAGCTGATGCGACTGAATTCAACAGGGCTGCGCAAAAAAGTTTTGCGCATGCTTTTTCCGTCCAGTGAGTAATAGTCTGTTTTGCCGCCGGCATCGGTGTAGCGAACGGCCTGATAACGTTTACCGTGGTTGACAAACTCGGCAGCGAGGATTTCGCCATGTCCGATGCTCTCGCCATCGAGAAACAGTTCTTCGTAGAGTACGGTGAACTGGTCACCCTTGCGAATGTCGAGGGCAAAGTCCACGTCCCAGGCAAAAATGTTGGCAAGTTCCATGGTCAGGCTGTCTGACAGGTCCGCTTTTTGTCCAGCCATAAACAAAGAGCTGTCGATAATACCGCTGGCACTGATTTGTCGGCGTTCGGGGGTTTGGTGAGTGGTGCTGATAGTAAAGTCATCACCCTCGTGAATGATTTCCAGAGAGCTGAGTTTATCGATCTGGTAGGAAAGCCTGATCAGTCCCTTGCTGTCGCTGGTCATCAGACGCAGTGTCTGGCCCGGGTAGATTTTTTTCAGGTTGTTGGCAGCGCCGCCCTGTTGCA
>JAQBDO010000220.1:0-3789 GCA_032124375.1 Gammaproteobacteria bacterium | reverse complement strand
CGGAACACGTATTGCGAAGTTGTCAGAGGGTAATAATAGTCAGCCTGTCAGTCTGGCCAGGCTTGATCCGGTCCTGGTGGGGAGTTTTTACCCGGCTCATAATGAAGACCGGGTGTTGCTGCAGCTGGATGAGGTGCCTGTCAGCCTGACAGAAGCGCTGATTTCGATAGAAGACCGGGGTTTCTTTTCACATCACGGTGTGGCACCGCTGGCAATAGCGCGTGCGTTTTTGGCAAATATCCGCGCCGGAGGCGTGGTGCAGGGCGGGAGTACCCTGACCCAGCAGCTGGTGAAGAACTTTTTTCTTAGCAGCGAGCGTTCATTGGTACGTAAGGTCAATGAGGCCATTATGGCCCTGTTGCTTGAATGGCATTACACCAAGGAAGAGATTCTCGAGGCCTATTTAAACGAGGTCTATCTTGGCCAGGATGGTAACCGGTCGATACACGGGTTTGGACTCGCCAGTTATTTTTACTTTGAACGACCGTTGACAGAATTGTCGGTGGATCATTATGCATTGCTGGTGGGACTGGTAAAAGGACCGTCCTATTACAATCCGAGACGTCATCCCGAGCGTGCGCTGGCGCGGCGTAACCACGTGCTTGATGTGATGTCACAGCTGGAGCTTGTCACCCCGGACGAGGCCGCACGGGCAAAATCCCGGCAGCTGGGTGTGAGTCCCTTTGGCAGGAAGGCCATTAATACCTTTCCTGCCTTTCTGGACCTGGTCCGTCGCCAGTTACAGCGTGACTACCGGGATGAAGATATTACCTCCGAAGGTTTGCGTATCTTTACCACCCTTGATCCCCAGCTGCAGTGGCAGCTGGAACAGGTGCTCGAAACACGCCTGAAGGGGCTTGAGGCCGGACGGAAGATGAAGGCGGGCACGCTGGAAGCAGCGGCAGTGGTGACATCGGTGCAGGGCGGTGAAGTACTGGCACTGGCCGGCGGACGTAACCCGCAGCTTGCAGGTTTCAACCGGGCGCTGGATGCGCAACGCCAGGTTGGTTCTCTACTGAAGCCGGCTGTTTACCTGACAGCCCTGGAACAGCCGAAACGCTACACACTGGCAACCCTGCTGGATGACAGCCCGCTGACATTTACAGCGCGTAATGGCGACAAGTGGGAACCCGGCAACTATGACAAGATGAATCACGGCAATGTGCCCTTGTACCAGGCGCTGGCACATTCCTATAATGTCAGCACAGCACGTTTGGGTCTGGCACTGGGTCTTGAGCCGATCATCAAGACGCTCCGCAGGCTGGGAGTCGAGCAACACCTGAACCCGTATCCATCGCTGCTGCTGGGCGCGGTTGAAATGTCTCCGTTGCAGGTGACGCACATGTACCAGACCTATGCCAGTGGTGGTTTTCGTATGCCACTGCGTGCGATTAATGCGGTGCTGGCGGCAGACAATGCGCCGTTGCAACGCTATTCGCTGAGTGTGCAAACGGCAGTTGATCCGGCGTACAACTACCTGGTTACCACGGCCATGCGCTATGCGGTACGCGAAGGTACCGGACGCGGTATTTATCAGGCACTGCCAGAGAGTCAGGATATTGCCGGCAAGACCGGCACCACCGATGATTTACGTGACAGCTGGTTTGCCGGATTTACCGGTGACCGTCTCGGTATTGTCTGGATCGGGCGCGATGATAATCAGTCCACCGGTCTGACCGGCTCAACCGGGGCGCTCACCGTCTGGCGTGATTTGTTCAGGTCTTTTAAAGATGCTGGCCAGATGCAGGCGGCAGTTGAGAATATTGAATATCAATGGGTCGAGCCGAAAACCGGCTATTTGGCAGATGCAGACTGCCAGGATGCCGTACAATTACCCTTCGTCACCGGCAGTGCTCCCGTTGAGCATGCTGCCTGTGTCAGAAAAAAGGGGGGGTTAGCAACCCCGGTAGACTGGTTCAAGGAATTGTTTCAATGAGATTAACCGTATTGATGCCGGCCGTGACGCTGCTGCTTGTTGCCCAATGTTTGCTGCAAGGCTGTAGTAGTACTGCCACGCGTGACTATCCGCCTGCGGTTGTAGATAAAGGTCAGCAGGCCCCTGTGAAAGAGTCGGTCTCCAGCGCGGGTGAGCGACCGCCGGGGCAGCCTCCGTCTTACCCGCAAGTACCCTCGCAGCATGTACCGCAGGCCAGCCAGCAGCCAGCGGCTGTTGTGGCGCTGCTGGATCAGGCAGAGCAGCAGGCGAATGCGGGTGACCTGGAGCCCGCGGCGGCATCCCTGGAACGGGCGATTCGTATTGATCCGCGTAATGCTGTTCTCTGGTATCACCTGGCAACAGTCAGGCTTTCACAGGGTGAATCCTCACAGGCGGAGCAACTGGCGGCGAAATCAAATAGTCTTGCGTCGGGTAATCATAGCCAGCAGGCACGTAACTGGCGGCTCATAGCACAGGCCCGACGTGAGCAGAATAATCCCCAGGGTGCAGCGACTGCCGAACAGCGTGCGCGCGAGCTCGATGCACGTTAACAGCACAGGGTCGCTATGTTCGGATTGACTGATTTACTGGGAGAGGCGGGGCCACTGGCAGCGTGTGTGCAGGGATTTTCGCCGCGCAAGGAACAGCAGCAGATGGCAGAAGCCACTGCCGAAACAATCGCTGCAAATCAGACGCTCATCGTTGAAGCGGGTACCGGCACCGGCAAGACCTTTGCGTACCTGATGCCGGCTCTGCTGTCTGGCAAGAAGATTATTATTTCTACCGGTACCCGGCACCTGCAGGATCAATTATTCGGCAAGGACTTGCCGGTGGTGCGCGCGGCCCTGAATGCGCCGGTTCGTAGTGCCTTGCTGAAAGGCAGGTCCAACTACCTGTGCTGGCACCGCTTGCAAACAGCGGGCAGTGACGGTGCACGCCTGACCGGGAAACAGATGCATGAGCTGGAGGAAGTACGTGCCTGGTCTGCGCGGACTGGCAGTGGTGATATCGCCGAGCTGGGTCTGGTCCCGGAAGACTCCATCGTGTGGCCGCGGGTGACTTCGACGGTAGAGAATTGCCTTGGTCAGGAGTGTGAATACTTTCAGGACTGTTATGTTGTCAAGGCGCGACGCAATGCCATGGAAGCCGATATCGTCGTCATCAATCACCACCTGTTGTTTGCAGACATGGTGTTGAAGGAAGAAGGCTTTGGCGAGCTGCTGCCGGGGGCAGATGCCTTCATTATTGATGAAGCGCATCAGTTGCCCGAGGTGGCCTCTATCTTTTTTGGCACCACACTCGGCAGTCATCAGCTGCGTGATCTTGCCAGGGACGCGCGACTCGAACATTTGCGGGAAGCCGGTGATATGCAGGGTCTTCCGGATGCTGCAGAGCGGATGGAGTCAATCGTACATCAGCTCAGGCTGGCGCTGGGGCAGTCGGACCGGCGTGCGGCCTGGTCAGAGGTGGCCGCTGACAGGGAGCTGCAAAGCGTGTTGCTTGATTTGTCGGCGTGTTTGCAACGCCTGACGGACTGGCTGGAAGTGGCCGCAGAACGGGGCAAGGGACTGGAAAGCTGCCGTCTGAGAGCCGCTGTGATGAATGCCCGGCTGAAGTTGTTGCTGGAACATTCGTCGGGTGAATACATTCACTGGTTTGAAACATTTCGCACCTCTTTTCGTCTTAATCTGACGCCGTTAAATATAGCGCCCTATTTCAGAAGCTGTATTGACAGTTTGCAAAGCGCCTGGATATTTACCTCTGCAACCCTGGCGGTTGGCGATGCTTTCAACCACTTCTCGGGGCAGCTGGGTCTTGATGACGCACGTACGCTGAAACTGGACAGCCCGTTT
>JAQBDO010000219.1:0-5106 GCA_032124375.1 Gammaproteobacteria bacterium | reverse complement strand
AACATCTGCCGATATCCGGCATCGTTTATTACCTGTGGGTGGGAATGTTCGGTGTGTTTGTGGTTGCCCAGTTCTGGACTTTTTGTGCTGATGTCTATACGGACGAGCGCGGCAAGCGCATGTTGCCGTTCATTGCCATTGGCGCGACCTCTGGTGCCGCCGCCGGTTCCTGGCTGGTCGATCAGCTGGTGGATAACGGTGTAGTGCCGACCGAGGCCTTGTTGCTGGTGGCCATTGTGCCGTTGATTGGATCCATTGTGCTGGTGCGCCTGGTCGAACAGCGAGAAGGGCATCACGCTACCCCTGGAAATGAAGCGCAGCGTGAGGAACAGGAAATATCCGGGGTCATGGCAGCGAAGGCGAGCCTCTGGAGTGGCGCAAAACTGGTGCTGGCCAGCAAGTTTTTACTGTTGGCGGCGTTGGTCACGTTGTTCACCAACTGGGTCAATACCAATGGTGAGAACTTGTTGTTCCGGGTGATTCAGGAGGCATTGGCGACAGAGGCGCAGCAGCAGGGTATTGGGGCCGGTGAGGCCATGCTGCTATTTATCCGCGACGGGACAACAGCTTTTTACGGTAATTTCTACTTCTGGGTCAACATGGTTGCATTGTTGCTGCAGGCCTTTGTTGCCTCGCGGTTACTGAAATACGGCGGCTTTGCCGCCATCCTGCTGATTCTGCCGGTTATCGCACTGCTGTCCTATTCTGTGATGGCCCTGTTGCCGGTGCTTGCGATCGTCAAGCTGATGAAGATTGCCGAGAACGCAACCGACTATTCGCTCAACAATACCTCGCGCCATGTACTGTGGCTGCCAGTCAGTTCCGCCATGAAGTTTCGCGGCAAGCCAGCGATTGATACCTTGTATGTAAGACTCGGCGACGGACTCGCCGCCATCACTGTCATGGTCGGGGTGCACCTGCTGATGTTGTCCACGCAGGGTTTCTTTGTCTTTAATGTGTTGCTGGTGCTGTGCTGGCTGGTGGCAGGTGTGCTGCTGGTGAAAGAACACCGACGTGTGTCAGAGGCTGTGTCCTGATCGGGTTGTAATGATGAACCTGCGCCGGGTTGGTAACCATCGCGGACGAGATCTGCTCCTGCAAGGGCGGTACCCGGTTTGTGAGTAATTGGGTGGTTTTGCAGGAACGCATTTCAGACGCGATCAGGCGTGAGAATAATTGTGGACGAGGACATTAGTTCGATTATGACTGAGCTGAATTCACAGTTGCTTGAGCTGGATCGGGCGCATGTCTGGCACCCATACAGTGCAATGGGGGGCAATCACCCGGTGTACCCGGTGGTGTCTGCCAGCGGGGTGCGATTGAAACTGGCTGATGGGCGTGAGCTGATTGATGGCATGTCTTCCTGGTGGTGCGCCATACATGGCTATAACCATCCAGTCATGAATCATGCCTTGACCTCCCAGCTGGCGGCAATGTCCCACGTTATGTTCGGCGGCCTGACCCATCAACCGGCCGTTGAACTGGCAACAAGGCTGGTCGAGCTGACACCGGCGCCGTTACAAACAGTGTTTTTTTCAGATTCGGGATCAGTTGCGGTTGAAGTGGCCATGAAAATGGCCATTCAGTACTGGCATGCCTGCGGGCAATCAGGCAAGCAATATTTTTTGACGATTCGTGGTGGTTATCACGGCGATACCTTTGGTGCGATGTCGGTCTGCGACCCGATTACTGGTATGCACAGTCTGTTTAATGAGGTGCTGGCGCAACAGTTCTTTGTCGATACTCCGTCGTGCCGTTATGGAGAGTCCTGCGAGGACCTGCATGTTGAACCGCTGGCCCAACAGTTGGCTGTCCATGCAGACCAGATAGCGGCTATCATTCTGGAACCGGTTGTTCAGGGTGCCGGTGGTATGCGCTTTTATTCAGCGGATTACCTGAAGCGGGTACGGTTACTGTGTGATCAGCACGATGTACTGCTGATTCATGATGAGATTGCCACCGGCTTTGGTCGTACCGGCAGGTTGTTTGCCTGTGAACATGCCGATGTTGTGCCCGACATCATGTGTGTTGGCAAGGCGCTGACGGGGGGGTACCTGACGCTGGCGGCGACACTGACGACCGTACGGGTCAGTGAGACGATCAGTGGCGGTGATCCGGGGCTGTTTATGCACGGCCCTACATTTATGGCGAATCCATTGGCCTGTGCCGCTGCGCTGGCAAGCATTGACTTGTTGACCCGTTCGCCCTGGCAACAGCGTGTAGCCAGTCTGGCGCAGGCTTTACGGGAGGGGCTGGAGCCTTGCAGGGAATTTGCGTGGGTGACGGATGTGCGTGTACTGGGCGCGATTGGTGTTGTTGAGCTGATGACTGCAGTGGATATGCAGCGGGTGCAACCACAATTTGTCGAGGCGGGAGTCTGTGTGCGGCCGTTCGGGAAACTGGTGTACCTGATGCCGCCTTACATAATTGATGAATCAGATCTGCGCCAGCTGACGGCGGCAGTTGTCAGTATTGTCAGTGCCTGTGGGCAACTATAAAGGGCAACTTATCCTGTCAGGTGCTTGACGCGTTCGAGGTCCACGTCCGATATATCGATAATATAGAAGCCGCTCCAGTATTGCGTCTGGTCGCTGGAAGCATGGCACCACAGACTTTCGACCCCGATCAGAACAGGGCCCGCATCGCTGTCTTCGGTCTGGAACTCAAGTGATAACTGGAAGATATTGTCTTCGGGGACAGCTTGTGTTCCCAGCAGCATAAAACCTTCCTCACTGATGTTGACGAGCTGGCCAAGGACTGAACCGGTCTGCGTGTCAGTGACGCGTATAACTTCGGATATTTCGACGCGGTCATGGCCGCGCATTTCCTGAAACGAATTTTCAAAAGCACTCATCTTTAATGACTCCCGGGATTGAATGTTACGCTAATACTTTCTGTTCGCCGCCCAACATACGACGGATTGCTTCCAGCGCCCTTTGCACCAGCGGGTACTGTTCGTCCTCGATGATTTTCGCCTTGCCAGTCGCCATCAAGGTGGCAAGTTCAAGGTGTTTTCTGACTTTTGCCCGCAGGCCCATACTGTCAACAAACATATAATTGCCCGACATATGTGAATACCATGAGAGTTTAAGCCGGACAGGTAGCGAATCCTCGTCTTCCTGAATGGTAAACCAGGTGCCGAAGGCGATCTTTTTCAACTCGGATATTGCCGCTTCCACTTTGAGTGACGCTTTTTCAACTACCGGTTCCTGTGCCGGTTCCACTGCGCCGTTTTCAATGCTGCTTGCTTCGGCTTCTATATCAGTTGGCTGTGCAGCGAGCGCTTGCTGGCAGTTTGCCTCAGAGACCGGTTGTCGCAGAATGGCTTCCTGGATATCCCTGATTAATGCGAGTGGGGATTCATTGTTCGTGTTGCCATAGGCATTCAGTGTTTCACAGGCCAGTTCAATCTGTTTTTGCACATCTGGCAGTCTGCCACGAAGGTCTGACTGTGCTGTCGCCGATGAGCGAGGTTCAACACTCCAGATGATTGCATCTATGGTCTGTACTGCGAGCTGCCAGCTGTCGCTTTCTGCGGCTTGCGGCTCGCGCAAATAGATGAACATGAGCTTTTCCTGCCAGACATCATTGAGCATCTTTTTGACAGGTGCCGGTACGGTATGTCCGTGCATGCATTTGCCGATGGTTACGGCAGCCTGTTTGCGGGCCAGGTCGAGTTTTTCTTTACCTTCGGCGGCCTGCCGGGTGCGTTTTTCAATGGCGCTGGATTTGCTCTCGATGTCACGCACACTCGCCCGGAATGGCTCAAGCAGTTCAGTAAATATGTCAAGGTTATTTTCGAATTCTGCAAGAATACGCTCCACCGCGTTGTGGAGAGCCGGGAAAATGCCACGTTCCAGGTTGCGTTCAAACACCCAGTGGGCTGCAGCCGTGGCAAGCGTATTCAGCAATTTATGTGCCGGATGGCTGGTGTCGGTGAAGAGCCCCTTGTCAATGATTGCAACCTTGAGATAGGGCGTATGCAAACGGCTCAGTTCTGCCTTGGCAACGCTGGGTATGTCCTTATCCTTGAGCATGTACTCAAACATCATTCCGACCAGATCAATCACCTGATTGTCAGCCGCCGGCAGTCGGCGTCGATCTATTCCTTCAAACAACCGGTCACGCTCGGAAGAAAGATTTGCAACCAGGTTTGCCACCATCTGATCGTTTTCCCTTACCCCCAGGACTGTTGCGGCGTTGCCGGTTATAACAGGGTTATCATCCTGTCGTGTCTGTTGCAGCTGGTGCAAAACAGAGACAAGTTCGGTTTGCGGGATCGGGTTATTAATGGCGCGAGATGAGTGTGCTGCATTCCCGCCGGTATTTGTTTGTCCTTGCTCATTGCGCTGCGAAAGCAGTTGCATGATGCTTCCGAATACTTCGTCACCCAGAGATTGATTGCTGGTTTCATGCTGTTTTGCAGCTGTGCTGTTACTGGCAACTGCGGCATTGTCCGCCTGTTGTCTTGCCATTGCCGGGTTTATCCGTACCTCGTATTTCAGATTAGGTAGCAGGCCGGCTTTCAATAGATGTTTGTTGTACGCATCGTATAATGGAGCTGTTGTACTCATTACAAATTTGTTGAACAGCATGTAGACAATCAGGCGGGTTTGATGTTCGAGTACCAGACTACTGGCGGCATGATGAAAAGCGCTGGCAAGACAGGTAGGACCGCCGGGTATATCTTTTTCCTCCATCTGGCGCCCGTAGTTCAGTACGGCAAGTCGTTGACGCAAGGCAACCAGTTCCTGTGAGGATCCCAGTGTGGCGCTGGCTGCCATATTCTTGATGGCAACCTCAATATCACTGTCTTCCTTGCTGATTAGTGTTAATGCGTCATTGTTACGAATTCCAGACTGGCCTGTTTGATGTTCTGAATAACCAAAATCTGCGAAGCTTCTGCCGAGTTCACGGTAAAAAATTTCTTCTACATTTTTACGGTTTTTCTGGATAACAGTCATGGCTTCGAAAAAACGCAGTTGCGAGGCGCTCGATTGAGCTTTTTCTGCGAACTCTAGAAATGCCAGATCGATGTTTTCGAACATCTTCTTGATCTGCTTGTGCAGGTGTTCGAGCACAATATTGTGGCATTCATCCAAAAAG
>JAQBDO010000218.1:0-3691 GCA_032124375.1 Gammaproteobacteria bacterium | reverse complement strand
ATCCGGCGCCTTGCATATGCGCTACACCGCACGTACGCGCAGTATCGAATGGAAACAGGATGAAAACACGCGCCAGGCAGTGGAATTTCTTGGTGAACTGCTGGCGAGCGAGTCGGTCTATACAATACGGCAGCGTTTATGCGCCGGGCAGGGCATTATCTGCAATAATGTTTTACACAAGCGCGAAGCCTTTGCCGATGATGCGACGGCGGGTCAGGAACGCCTGCTGTATCGCGCACGTTACCATGAACGTATTCGATGTACGGATATGAAAAACAGAATGAATGCCGGGGTTTAACTATGCTGTGGTTAAGTGAAGTCTTGTTGCAACACCATGAGCTTGATTCATTCGAAGCTTTGAAGCGGGAAGTGATGGAGCGCGCGCGCGCTGGTGAAATGTTTTTCCGTATGGATGTGAAGCCGCCGTTTCCGGATACGCCGCAGAATTGGGAAGACAAGCTGGAAGCCGCCTTCTCCTCGGCGCAAAACAGCTAAATACAGGCGAGTAATTACCAGGTAAACGCTATGTACTGGAATGACAAAAAAGACAGTAAAGAGGAATATGTAGTTCCGGAGGATGTCATTGACCTGGCTTTCAGGATTGCCTGTCCGACGATTCCTCTCGACCATGCGCACGCACTGTCATCTGCGTTGCTGGACAAATTGCCGTGGCTTGCCGAGGAAGATCATGCCGGAATACACCTGGTACATGGCGCGACCTCCGGTAATGGCTGGTTCCGCCCGGAAGATACGGAAAACGAGCTGTTACATCTGTCAAAGCGCACCAAAATGCGGCTGCGGATTCCTGCCGCACGCCTGCAGGATGCGCGCGCATTAACAGGGCAGAAGCTGGATATTGAGGGACACTCGCTGGAGGTGGGTAAAGCGGAAGTGTTTGGGCTGTCCAGCCTGCCTACGCTTTTTTCACGCTATGTTATGACGAATGAGACACTCGATGAAACACAATTTCTGGAGTGGGCGGCCGGGCAACTCAAGGCGCTGGATATTCCCTGTCGCAAAATGCTTGGCGGTATTACTCACAAGATGAATTTCCCTGCAGGTCCGGTTTTTAGCCGCAGCCTGATGGTCGCAGAGTTGCAACCTGAACAGTCTGTACGTTTGCAGCAGACAGGACTGGGTGATGGCCGTACCATTGGTTGTGGTTTGTTCCTGCCGCACAAGGGTATTGCAGCGGTGAAGGAGCCGGACGGGGAGTGATAATCCTGCTTAAGGGATGCCCGCCAGTTGACCCACCAGTCGAGCTGAAACTTCCCATTCGGGATATATGGCCGGCACTGGCCAATGGCTATAGTGGCGGCATAACTAATGAATCTACATGGAATTACTTGAATCTGGAGAATCTGTCATGGCTGAAAAACAGGAACTGATCAAGAAGTTGTTGGAAATGCAGAAAAAGTTTATGGATTACGAGCATGAGAATGGCGTCGAGATGGAAGACTACTTTGCCGCCGAAGAAGGCCATGTGTTGAAGGGCTTTCGTCAGGAGTACATGGATCTGGCCAACAAGCTGGTTGATATGGCGCATGCGGAGAAGGGTTCGCACCGCTAGATCTGTTTTAAAGGTATTTAAAAAGCCGCATCCCGGAAGGGTGCGGCTTTTTTTATGTGTGAGTCGGATGTTGCAGTGACTCCCAATTCGGCCTTGTACTACAGGGCTTAATAACCGCCCTTGCGTGCAATGTACGGCAATCCCGCAATCTTGTTACCTTGCTTGCTGGGTGCGAGCGGAAACAGCACATAGAGGTCTTTACTGGTGACTTTCCTGTCCCATATCTTGGACATACCTTTATTGATCGCCCGTTCCATCGGCTGCTCGTTATTGTCAAAGTATTCGGAACGCAGGTAGTTGAGCACGTCCCAATGCTCCTGGGTCAGTTCAATGCCGTCCTTTGCAGCCAGTGCCTTCGCGACATCTTCATTCCAGGTGTTCGGGTCTGTCAGGTTGCCATTGCCATCGGTGTCAACGATCTTGCCATTTACTTCCAGTGCCATTTCTATGCTCCTGTTGCAAGTTAAGAAAGGAAATTTCAGTGTGGATTCAGGGTGGAATTGTATTGCAATGTGAGTGCTACCGGAAGATCTCTCAAATGGAGTATATGGTGTGGCTTGCCCGATTGATTTTTTCTTTAGTGGCGTGCAGCGAGCAGGTAAAATACTGGTTTTGTAGTGTCGACGGGTTGGATATACATGCTTTTCCAGGAATTAACATTAGCAGTACCGGATAAACTCAATACCGGCTTGTATGCGCGTTTTATGGCTTTACACGCTACGGACCGGGTCAGGCAGTCGCATCATTTTGAAGGACGCTTCGAGAATATCTATATAGATGAGGCAGACATCCCTGAAATTACCATCGTGTTAAATGCGTTGCAGCAGCAGGCGGGACAGTTGCTGGGTGTCCGGCAAGATTCGTTAAAGGCCGGGTTCTGGTTTAATGCCATGGAGGCAGGGCACCGCACTGCGCCGCATCACCATGATGAGAACGATGAATTACTCTCGGCAGTTTACTATATTCGCGTTCCCGAGCATTCCGGTAATCTGATTCTGTACGATGCCGACCAGCGGATCAGGATTCATCCACAGGCAGGCAAGCTGGTGATGTTTGCACCTGGAGTCATGCACGAGGTGACGACCCATCACGGTTCGGGATTACGTTTGTCAGTCGGTATGAATGTTGGGCTGGCGGGTGATTGACGGGTACGCTGCGCTTTACCCGTCCTACAAATCACTCAACATCCCTCAGGCCGTAGGACGGGTAAAGCGCAGCGTACCCGTCAAGTCCAGCTATCCGATGGTATGGCAGCCATTATTTCCCGGCGTTGTTAAATACCCGACCACATTCTTACCAGGTTGACGTACGACTGGTTGACCTGCCGGGTTTCCTCGGCATCCGGTTTATCGCGTAACAGTGTTTCACGTGCCTGGTTCAAGTCATGCAGCAGCGCGCGCCTTTCCGGTTCCTGCACCAGGCTTTGTACCCAGCTGACAGCCACGAGGCGTTCCCCCCTGCTGACTTCGGCAACCCGGTGTGTGCTGGATGACGGGTAGAGAATGGCATCACCGGCAGGCAGTTTTATCTGTTGCTCGCCAAACGACGTCTGGATGACAAGTTCACCACCGTCATAATCATCAGGACTGTTCAGGAAGATAGTGATGGAGACATCCGAGCGGTAGAGATCCGGGCCCTGTCCCATGATCGGGTCATCCACATGCTCACCGTAGCACATTCCCTTGGTGTAACGCGCGTAGTAGGGCGCCGCAATCCTCAGTGGCAATGCCGCGCTACGGTAAACCGGATGCTTCACCAGGCTGTTCATGACCAGGTTGTTGAGTTCGCTCATGCGAGCCTGGGACAGTGCCAACTCTTCATTATGCTTGACGCGCCGTGCTGCCATGCCAGCGGATGAACTGCCATCCGAGTATTCGCCTGCAGCAATGAGCCTGTGCGCGGCTGCAAGTTGATTCTGGTCGAGAATTCCCTTGATATGTGTAAGCATGTTTAGTCCTGCAAGTGCTGGCTGGAATGCGTTAAAATAATCGTTAATGTTTAATTGCTATCAAGAATAAGGCTATCCGTATGATTTTAAAAGTTGTTGTTGACGACCAGACCTATCCAATTACCGTACCCGAAGAGATTATTTCGGAGGCCGGTGACTTTTTTAACAAGATT
>JAQBDO010000217.1:0-3641 GCA_032124375.1 Gammaproteobacteria bacterium | reverse complement strand
CCGAGGGTATGCAGACGGTTGGCACGACGACGATGGGGGATGCGGTGGTTGCTGCATTGCAATAAGCACCATTGTCTTCATATATAGTCTCTTAATTAATCATCAGGGTAACCAAGATGTCTCGAAAATTTGATGTTGCAGTAGTGGGTGCCACCGGTGCGGTGGGTGAGACCATGCTTGAGATTCTTGCAGAGCGTGATTTTCCGGTAAACAATGTCTATCCTCTGGCAAGCGAGCGCTCGGCAGGCAAGAAAATCCAGTTTAAAGGCAAATACCTGACCATTCAGGATTTGAGTACCTTTGATTTTTCCTGCGTACAGATCGGGCTGTTTTCGGCGGGAGCCAGCATCTCCGAGAAATATGCACCCATTGCGGCAAAGGCCGGCTGTGTTGTTATCGATAACACCTCGCAATTTCGTTATGACGACGAAATCCCCCTGGTGGTGCCCGAGGTCAATCCGCATGCCATTGCGGGCTACAAGCGCCACGGCATCATTGCCAATCCGAATTGCTCCACTATTCAGATGCTGGTCGCTTTGAAACCACTGCATGATGCTGCCGGTATCGAGCGCATTAATGTCTGCACCTACCAGGCGGTGTCGGGTACCGGTAAGGAGGCTATCTCTGAGCTGGCCAGCCAGACTGCGGAACTGCTCAATGGGCGCCCGGCAGTGGCAAAAGTCTATCCCCGGCAGATTGCCTTTAATGTGCTACCCCAGATTGATGCATTTCAGGACAATGGCTACACCAAGGAAGAAATGAAGATGGTCTGGGAGACGCGCAAGATCCTGGAAGATGAAACAATCCAGGTAAATCCCACAGCTGTTCGCGTGCCGGTATTCTATGGACACTCCGAAGCGGTGCATATCGAAACCAGGGGAAAGCTTGATGCAAACCAGGCAAGGGCATTGCTGGAAAAAGCACCGGGTGTTGTCGTTCTGGATGAGCGCAAGGATGGCGGTTATCCGACGGCTGTGACGGAGGGGGCCACCCATGATCCTGTTTATGTTGGCCGCATAAGAGAGGACATTTCTCACCCTCGCGGTTTAGACCTGTGGGTCGTTGCCGATAACGTGCGCAAAGGTGCTGCTCTCAATAGTATCCAGATCGCCGAAATATTGGTCAAAGAGTATTTCTGATATATAGTGCGCGCAGCCAGATGGCGGAGTGATGTCATCAGGGACGGGTGAGAGTGCAGGATCGAGGATTATTGACACAGACAACTTAAAGGGGATTTAGGTATGTTGAAGAAATCGGCTGTTGTTGCAGCCCTGTTTTTTATCACGGTATCCTCAAATATCTATGCGCTGGGTCTGGGCGCAATTGATATGCGATCATCACTGAATCAACCGATGAATGCTGTTATAGAGCTGACCTCGGCGTCTGCAAGTGATCTCTCTGACATCAAGGTTTTTATCGCATCGCAGCAAGCACATGACCGTGTCGGATTGTCCAGGGCGCGGATCCTGAGTGATTTTAAATTTAGTGTAGAGCAGGATAACCGTGGTAATGCATTCGTCAGAATCACCGGTTCTGATGCAGTCCACGAGCCCTTTCTGGAATTCCTGCTGGAACTGGAATGGCCCAATGGGCATCTGCTGCGTGAATACACCGTCCTGGTTGATCCTCCTGTTACCATGCCGGCACAGCCAGTTGCCACGGCAGCACCTGTAAGTCGTACAGCAGCTCCCGCTGGGCAAAGTACGGCCAGGCAAAGCAGGGTGCCATCACGACCTGTTACAACACCGGTGCGTACTGCCGCAGCACCTGCGTCATCTGCTGACAGTTATGGACCGGTCAGACGCAATGAAACGCTGTGGGAAATTGCCAAACGAACCCGTCCGGGTAACGACATATCCATGGACCAGATGATGCATGCGCTGCTGCGTGAAAATCCGCAGGCCTTCATGAATAACAATATTAATCGGCTCAAAGCCGGTGTGACGCTGGATATCCCTGACAGAAATACTATTAACACTATAACCGCGAGCGAAGCCCTGGCGGAGTCGCGTCGGCAGGAACAGGAATGGAAAGCAGCGCAGCAAGCAGCTGCGCAGGAGAGCGAGCCGCAAACGGCGACTCCTGTAGAGGCAGCCGACACAGTGGACTCAACAGAGTCGCTGTTGCAGTTGACCGCACCGGAAGAGGAAATCACTGCAGGATTGGCGACAGCGAGCTCAGGAGACCCGGAAGCCGTTGCAGGGACATCCTCGACAGACATGGGCAAGCAACTTGCGTTGGTGTCGGAAGAGGCGGAAGCCAGCAAGGCTCAATCTGTGGAACTCCAGTCCAGGGTTGCCGATCTTGAGGAACAGATCGAAACCATGAAGCGCTTGCTGGAGCTTAAGGACGATGCGCTGGCGGGCATGCAGGATCAGGTTGCTGCCGATGCTGATGAACTTGTTGTAATCGATGAATCAGAAACAGCGCTGGAACCCAATGTCACCGATGTTGATGTTGATATTGAGGATGCAGCAGCTGAAGAGGTGATTGATGACGTCGTGGCTCAGGCTGAGCCGGAAGCAATGGTTGTAGATGGGGCCCGCGGTTTTGTTAACAAACTGATGGATAATCCGGTGCTGGCCGGTCTTGGCGTGCTGGTAGCAATATTGCTGGGTGGTTTTCTCTGGGCATCTACACGGCATAAGGGACATCAGAGTATTTTCGACGATGAAATGACACTGGAAAAACACATGTCAAATGCGTCAGCCATAAAAAACGCGCAGCAGATACCGGTGGTTGATTTTGATGATGATGTGCCTGAAGAGGAAATGGCGCCGCTACAGGGCTACGATGAAAGTGATCCGATAACCGAGGCAGATGTCTATCTGGCGTATGGCAGAATTCAGCAGGCAGAAGATGTGCTTCAGGCAGCCCTTGAAAACACACCCGATAATGCTGAATTAAGGGTCAAGCTGCTGGAGGTATATCACGCAGGTGGAAATATATCGGCTTTTGATCGAGAGGCCAGTGAATTCCGCGATAGCGTTACCGAGGATGATGCCCGGTGGTTGCGGGTTGCAGTAATGGGCTTTGCGCTGTCACCTTCGAACGAATTATATCGTGCCGGGGCAGACGACAGCGATAAATCCGGTGATATGGAATTTGATATGGATCTGTCCGGCATGGACGATACTATTGATGACATGGATTCTGATGCTGCTGCCAGTCCGAATGCCGCTGGTATGGATCAACCTGACAGCATCGATTTTAACCTCGATGATATCAGTGAAGAAATTGATGAAGAAGATGCCAATGAAGGTCTGCTTGATAATGAAGATGAAGTAGCCACAAAGCTGGACCTGGCGCGCGCTTATATGGATATGGGTGATCCGGAGGGTGCTCGCAGTATTCTTGATGAAGTGATGGGTGAAGGCAACGAAGAACAAAAACGCGAAGCGGAAGATATCATTGCACAAATAGGTTGATGTGCATCCATTAATACGTGTTGTCGCACTGCTGATTTTTATTGCCGGTCTTGCCCTGGCAAGGCCGGCTCTTCTGGGTGCCGGTTTTGTCTTGTTGCTACTGTTGTATCTGCTGACCGGTTTTCCTGCTCCCCGCATATTGCTGCGCATGATACTGCGATTACGCTGGCTGCTGCTTGCGATACTGCTGGTGTACGGCTGGTCGACACCGGG
>JAQBDO010000216.1:0-3222 GCA_032124375.1 Gammaproteobacteria bacterium | reverse complement strand
GGTCGACATCGAAGAAAATGTTTCCCATGACTCTCACCCCTCGCACTAATGACTTGACCGATGATGTTATTCATTACGCCTTCTGGGCCGGGGGTCTGTCAACCACAATAGATTGACGCGATTTTCGCCATTTCCGAGTCGGTGTATGTAGGATTCTGATATTGCTCATATATCAGGGTTGGGTAATTTTTGTATATTCGAATGTAATCTGAAAAGTTTTTTGCGCCCGCGCTTATGCGCCAGATCCGCGCCGGAGGATGGCTACTCAGGATGTGAAAATGGCATTTATCCTGTTGATTGCTAGTGGCTATTTGTGAATTCCCGGCGCGTATCCGGCATATCCCGAATCCCCTGCGAGGGGTGTTGGCGGCTGGTTCGGGAGCACCGCAGGCCAGAAATATTGATATTTATCATGATATATTACATATAGTTATGTTGATTATGTGATAAATAGTTAAGGTTCCGTCATCGGCCTGTCGGTTGTTCCTGTTTGGGCCAGGCGGTCGTCGTATTTCACCACGACGGGCGGCAGACAGGGCCCGCTGCCGGTGATATGGTGCAGCTCTTTTGTTGGGGCGAATACATGGCAAACGGTTTATGAAATTACATCGATACCTTCTGTTGCTACTCATCCTGGCGGGTCTGCCGGGTTGCCAGTCCGGTTTTCAGGTCAATACCGGCGACGGGAATTTTCAGACGCTGTCAGCACAAACCCTGGTGTTGCACCAGGACGTGCGGATTCCGCCGCGACAATCCCATGCCTATTTCCAGAAAAGCACGGATGCGGGCATCGGCGGTGAGTATGCTCCACATTGCGAACTGGAGGTCAGGCAGGTACTGGAAGAGGCGCAATACGTCCGCGCCGGTGTTTTTGAGATCACGGGCATTCGAGGCGAGACGCATTATGTACAGCGACCTCTCAAGAATATTCAGTTGACCGCTGCCGCTGGTTTTCAATTGCTGGCTGAAGACTCGGCTGACTGGATTATGCAGGCGTACCATTTTACCTTGCACTCGGATGAGCAACCGGATGTACTGCGCCTGATTTGCGGCGGGGCGTATGACTTTCCTTTTTATGCACGCTACCCGAGTCTCGAGGATATTCAGCTAGCATTGGGTGATGTCGCCACTCTTGAGTTGCGCTGAATCCGCATTTTTTTAGCTCTAGTTCCCTTGTTGTTGGATCCTGACGTGAATATTCTACTGTAGAAGTACGCTGTATACAATTGAATAATAATTAATAATAAATATAGCAAAACCGTCTTTATTGAATATTCAAATTTAATTAAATTAGCGCTTGCTTAATTTAGCAGATGCTTATATTATTCTCTCCGTTATTGAAGCACACACAATTTAACCAGGTTTATTGACTAACTATTTGGAGAATCATTATGAAGAAAATTTCTACTGTAATTTTAGCTGCAACGATTGCTGTTGCCTCTACGGCTGCTTCTGCCTGGGGTAACTGGGGTCCTTTCGGTAACAATGGCTATGGTAACAACGGCTGGGGTAACGATGGCTATGGTGACGGTTATGGCGACGGCGACTTCGACGGCGACTTCGGCTTTAACATGAGTGGTAGTGGTCGTGGCCATGGTAGCGGTTATGGCCGTGGTTATAATGACTATCGTGGCTACAACGGTTATGGCTATGGTCCTGGTTCTGGCTACGGTCCTGGCTACGGCGGTCCTGGTTATGGCTACGGTGCCCCTGCACCTTATGGCTATGCTCCGGTTGCCCCTCAGGCTCCTGTTGCTCCTGTTGCCAAGTAACACTCTGGCCTAGCCAGAAAAGCTAAACGGGGGCGACTCTCAGGGGTCGCCCCCGTTTTTTTTGCCTGCAGGGAGGGTTGCTTCGGGTATTCTGCCCTGTCGTGACAGCCGTACACCCTGGTGCATCACGGGTGCTGCGGGCGCCGCAGTCTGTGTGATGTTGAATCGACCAAATATTTTTGTTTTCGCTCTGTACTATTAAGAGGTGATGCCATGAAGAAGCAACTAATTACTTTAATTATCCTGGTTACCAGTCTGTTTTCATTAACGATTCGTGCAGATGTGCTGGTGCTGGTGCACGGCTATCTGGGTGGTGCCCAGTCCTGGGACTGGAGCGGAATCACCACGGTGCTGCAGCAACATGGCTGGCAACGCGCCGGTGTTTATGTCGCTGGCCCTGCCGGTGTCCAGCTGATCCCGGCAGCGGGGATGCAGGCTGAGCGGAAATTCTATGCAGTGGATCTGCCTTCGGAAGCGCCAATACTGGTACAGGTCTACCAGCTGCGCGCGATGCTTGATGCAATCAGCAGAACGCATGGCGATGAGCCGGTGATTCTGGTTGGTCATTCTGCCGGTGGCGTGGTGGCGCGCACCGCGCTGGTGCTTGGTGACGCCCGCAATGTGAAGGCGCTGATTACCATTGCCAGTCCGCACCTCGGCACCGTTCGTGCCGAGCAGGCGCTGGATGCAACGGATATTCCGTTTCCGATATCGATGGTGACAGACTTTTTTGCCGGTGAAAGCTATGACATAGCGATGCGTTCGCGCAGTCTGTATGTTGATCTGGTGCGCCCGCGCCCCGGCACGTTGCTGTACTGGTTAAATGCCCAGCCACACCCGGATATTAAATATTTTTCTATTGTCAGGGGGCAGTCCGATGTCGGGCCGGGGGACTACATTGTTCCCACGTACAGCCAGGACATGAACAATATCCCGGCATTGCGTGGCCGCTCGTCGGTGGTCAACATACCGGTTACTCATGGTCTTGAGCCGGTTGATGGCAGTGCCATTGTGAATCTGCTGTCTGACCTGTAACGCTGAACAGCCGCTGCAGGCGGCGTGCAGGGCAGGGGTCATTTACCAGCCCTGCACACTTATGCCTTGATGGTGTTTATCACCAAATAGTGCGTAACACCGCCAGGATTTCCTCCGGCTCCATGCGTTTGGTGGGTACCGTCAAACTAACTTCTGCTGGCCTGTGAAGATATAACTGTCAGCCTCAGGCCACTGCTTCTGTCCACCGTCCAAATGCACCTTCCCTGAGATTTCGATAGTGTCCATCCTGTCGCCATGCACAGGTCGCTTGCTGTGACAGTGCCCACTTTCTTTTTTGTTCTCAGAAATCGATGCCGGCCGTGAACAACAGGCCTGAAACACCCAGTATATAAATATCACCCCCGAAGCGCCCCTTCTTGTAGCCGATGCCCGGGATAATGGCAGGCGCGATGCC
>JAQBDO010000215.1:0-7054 GCA_032124375.1 Gammaproteobacteria bacterium | reverse complement strand
CGCTCTGCGACGACGTTGTCTCGCACCTTCGGTGCTCGGCTCGAACCCTCGATGGGCTTTTAACCCATACTCCCTTAACAGGGGAGCGCGTTACTCGGGACTCTGTCCCTCACCCTTCGGGCCGCCGTAGCAAGCTCCGGCGTTCAACGCACCGCTTCGCTGCGCTTTTGTCAGCCGCTCGGCCACCTCTCCGGGAAATCTACTGTCAACTTTTTGCAGGCGTGATTATACCGAAAAAGTGTACTTAGAAAACAACCGTAAACCGACCACCTCTTCAGAGGTGGTCACAGTGTTACGTGTATTCAGATTATTACTGCGACTTTAAAAATCTGATGCCGTGACAGATTAATTCGTGCCGTCTTTCTGGTGTTCCTCGGACTTTATACGCTCATAAATCTCTTCTCGATGAACAGCGACCTCTTTGGGTGCATTGACACCTATCCTGACCTGATTCCCCTTAACACCCAGCACGGTGACAGTCACCTCATCACCGATCATCAATGTCTCTCCCACCCTTCTCGTAAGTATCAACATGCCCCATCTCCTTATTAAGCCTGTTTCCCTCTGTTTATTCTTGTTATTCAGTGTAGACGACAATTTTGACCAAACCGGTTTTTTAACTGCATTTGGCGGGTCTTTGTCGCCTGACTCGAGGCCGAGTTTATTCTAATAAAAAATGTCCTAATGCACGGCAGTGTCAGCAGTATATAGGAGAAGCTCGTAGTAAAACAAACTAAATCAGATTTAAACTCTTGTTTTTATTAGGCCGGAGTGTATTCATCCTAAATGCCAGGCGGCTGATCCAGATGAAAGGCCTCGTGCAGCGCACGCACACCCAGTTCGAGATACTTCGCATCAACGACCACCGACACCTTGATCTCTGAAGTGGAAATCATGCGGATATTTATCCCCTCCTTGGCCAGGGTTTCGAACATGGTAGAGGCGATGCCGGCGTGCGAACGCATACCCACCCCAACCAGTGAGATCTTCACAATGCTGTCATCACCGGAAACCTCGCGCGCACCCAGCTCGCTAGCCGTTTTATTCAGAATATCAAAGGCTTTCCTGTAATCGTTGCGGTGTATAGTGAAGGTGAAATCCGTGGTAGCGCCGTCCGGCGCCACGTTCTGGATAATCATATCCACTTCGATATTGGCAGCCGCAATCGGGCCCAGCAGCTGATACGCCACACCCGGTTTATCCGGCACGCCCAGTATGGTCAGCTTGGCTTCATCGCGGCTAAAGGCAATACCTGAAATCAGTGCCTGTTCCATTTTTTCATCCTCATAGGTAATCAGCGTGCCCTCACCTTCTTCAAACGAAGACAACACCCGCAAGGGCACGTTATAACGGCCGGCAAAGCTGACTGAACGTATCTGCAATACTTTCGAACCCAGACTGGCCATTTCCAGCATTTCTTCAAAGGTGATACGGTCCAGCCGTCGCGCCTTTGGCTCAACCCGCGGATCGGTCGTGTAAACACCGTCCACATCGGTATAAATCTGGCATTCATCGGCCTTCAACGCCGCCGCCAGTGCAACCGCAGTGGTATCCGAGCCGCCGCGACCCAGCGTGGTAATGTTGCCGTGCTCATCCACCCCCTGAAAACCGGCAACGACGACTACCCGGCCTGCATCAAGATCAGCCAGCATACGCTCGTCCTCAATCTCGCGAATGCGCGCCTTGTTATAGACACTGTCCGTGCGGATATGTACCTGGCCACCGGTATAGGAACGCGCTGCACAACCGCGCTTTTCCAGCGCCATAGTCAACAACGCAATGGTGACCTGCTCACCGGTAGCCAACAACACATCCAGCTCTCTTGGAACCGGCATATCGGTAATGGCAGCAGCCAGATCCAGCAGTCGATTGGTCTCGCCACTCATGGCGGAGACGACCACCACGACACGGTTGCCCTTGTCACGCCAGCCAATGACTTTATCGGCCACAGCCCCAATGCGCTCGGGAGAGCCAACTGATGTACCGCCGTATTTTTGAACTATTAGAGCCATGATAATTACTTTATATTGCTGTTGGGATTTACTATTTATCCAATCATTGTCAAGTAAAACTGTCGTCCAGACGGCTACGCTGTGCTTTACCCGTCCTGCGGATTCAATGGTATCCAGCAGGACGGGTAAAGGAGCAAAGCGGGGTACCCGTCAAACAGACAACAACTGCTGTTGTACCCACCCCACTACTGACGCCAACGCTGCATCAAGATTCTCGGGCTGATTGCCACCGGCCTGCGCCATATCCGGGCGACCGCCGCCCTTGCCACCGACCTGCCGGGCGACCTGGTTCACCAGCTCACCCGCCTTGATAGAACCCGTCTGGTCCCTGGTGACACCGGCAACCAGTGTAACCTTGTCGCCGTTCACGGCCCCCAGCACCACAGCCGCCGAACCCAGTTTATTCTTCAACTGGTCCAGCGTATCCCGCAATACCTGATTATCCGCCCCTTCCATACGCGCAGCCAGCACCTTTATGCCACTGACATCAATCGCCTGTGACGCGAGGTCACTGCCCTGATCGCTGGCCAGCTTGCCCTTGAGTTGTTGCAGCTCTTTTTCCAGCGAACGGTATTTGTCCTGCAACTGTACAATTTTTTCTTCTGCGTCTTCACGACTGCCCTTCACCAACTCGGCAATACGCAGCAAGCGCCGTTCATTATCAGCGACCCATTGCAATGCGACCGCACCGGTAAGCGCTTCTATGCGGCGAACACCGGAGGCAATACCGGTTTCCGAGACTATTTTCAGCAGTCCGATATCGCCCGCATTTTTAACATGGGTACCGCCACACAGCTCGACAGAAAAATCACCGATCGACAGCACGCGCACCTCTTCACCGTACTTCTCGCCAAACAGCGCCATGGCACCTGATTCAACCGCTGCATCCATCGACATCACACGGGTCTCGGCTGCGGCATTGCTGCGAATCTGTTCATTCACCAGGGTTTCGATTTCCAGCAACTGCTGCGGCGTGACCGGTTCGTAATGCGCAAAGTCAAAGCGCAGTCGCTCGGGATCAACCAGCGAACCCTTCTGCTGCACATGCTCGCCCAGCACCTGACGTAAAGCAGCATGCAACAAATGTGTACCCGAGTGATTCAATATAATGGCCTGGCGACGTTCGCCATCCACATAATTATTCACGCTGTCGCCAACTGTCAGCACCCCTTCGGTCACCGTGCCGATATGAGTGATGACCTTGCCCTGCTTTTGGGCATCCTGCACTTCAAAGCGTGCAGCTGCGGTTTCCATGCGACCGCGGTCACCAACCTGGCCGCCTGACTCGGCATAAAACGGGGATTGTTCCAGGATCACGATCCCGGACTGCCCGGTATCCAGCCGTGCAACGGGCGCACCCTCATGAAACAAATTTGTTATCCGGGAGGCGTCGACAAGCTGCTCATAGCCACTAAATGCAGTCTCACCCTCGAGCTGCAATTTGCCGGAATAATCCGAGCCGAACTGACTGGCAGCACGTGCACGCGTGCGTTGCGCATCCATGGCCTTCTTAAAACCCGCGTGATCAATACTCAGATTACGTTCACGCGCAATGTCCGCTGTCAGGTCCATCGGGAAACCGTAAGTATCGTAAAGCTTGAAGACCGTTGCACCGGCGATCACATCGCCCTGCATGCCCGCAAGATCTTCCTCCAGAATGCGCATACCCTGCTCCAGGGTCTCGGCAAAGCGCTCTTCTTCCAGCTTCAGAATACGCTCAACGTGAGCCTGGTTCTGTAGCAGTTGCGGGTAAGCCTCACCCATTTCTGCAACCAGCGTGGCAACCAGCTTGTAGAAAAAAAGCTCGTTGACGCCCAGCTGGTACCCGTGACGTACTGCACGACGAATAATGCGGCGCAGCACATAACCGCGTCCTTCATTGGACGGCAATACACCAGCGACGATAAGAAAAGAACAGGAGCGAATATGGTCCGCAATGACCCGCAAGGAATTATTGCCGGGATCGCTGCTCGCGGTAATGCTTGCCGCCGCCTTGATGAGTTGCTGAAACAGGTCAATGTCATAGTTGCTATGCACCCCCTGCATCACCGCAGCAAGACGTTCCAGCCCCATACCGGTATCGACGGACGGTTTCGGCAACGGGCGCAGCGTGCCTTCCGCATCCCGGTCATACTGCATGAACACCAGATTCCAGATCTCGACGTAACGGTCACCGTCTTCTTCCGGCGTACCGGGTGGCCCGCCAGGCACGTCAGCACCATGATCATAAAAGATTTCGGAACACGGTCCACAGGGGCCGGTATCACCCATCGACCAGAAGTTATCCCTGGCACCAATCCGGCTGAGCTTCGCGGCATCGACCTTGATTTCGTTCAGCCAAATATCAGCTGCCTCGTCATCTTCATCAAAAACAGTGACCCATAATTTTTCCGGCGGCAATGCCAGCACCTTCGTCAGAAAGTCCCAGGCATAGCCAATGGCCTCGCGCTTGAAATAGTCGCCAAAACTGAAATTTCCCAGCATCTCAAAAAAGGTGTGGTGGCGGGCGGTATAGCCAACATTCTCCAGGTCGTTATGCTTGCCACCTGCACGTACACAGCACTGACTGCTGGTGGCGCGTACATAGGAGCGCTTTTCGTTACCCAGAAAGACTTCCTTGAATGGCACCATGCCCGCATTCACAAACAGCAATGTCGGGTCATCGGCCGGCACCAGCGATGCAGACGCCACCACCTCGTGGTCGAGCGCCTTGAAATAATCCAGGAAGGCCTGGCGAAGTACTGCGCTGCTGGTCATGGGAATTGTGTTATGCCTGCTAAAAATTGCTCAGGCGTTATTATTCAGGGAATTGGGGGAGATTGGAATACTTACTTTATATGAGAGACGGCCACGTAGCGCTTTACACATGCTACCAATGGTGCGTCTCCCTGACGGCTACGCTGCGCTTTACCCGTCCTGCTGAATGCTGCGATCCGCTGGCGGGTACGCTGCGCTTCACCCGACCATGCAATGTAGCAATCCGCAGGACGGGTAAAGGAGCAACGTGACGCACCTGTCAGAAAGGTACACCTTGCTCCTGCTCGTCCCTAAACACGGCGGAGATCTGTTCCGAGGTAAAACCGCGTTGCTGCAAAAACCGCATCTGCCGACTGCGTTCTTTGAAATCCCCGGGCAGGGCTGCCCCAAACTTCTTTTCCCGCACAGCCCTGACCCGCTGCCCCCACTGATCATCAAAGGCCTCGATGGACAGGCTGACCAGCTCGGCAGCAACGCCACGCTCTCGCAGCTCCATGCGGATCTTCTGTGGTCCTGAGCCTCTTTGAAAGCGGGAATTAACGAAGGCTTCGGCAAACCGGGCATCGCTCAGCAAACCATCCACAACCAGCTCAGCCACCGCGGTCTCGACCAGTACCTCGCCAAAACCGCGGGCTGTTAACTTGCGGGTCAATTCCTGTTCGCTGTGCTCCCGCCGGGCCAGGTAATCCATAGCGGTCTTGCGCAGATAAACCCGATCTTCGTATCGATCAAGCTCCTGCTCAGGCTTCAGCTTCGAGCGCCTCTTCTTCAACCTCGGCAACCACCGGTTTTTTCAGCAGCTTGGCACGCAACCTGGCCTCGATCTCACTGGCCATGGCAGGATTTTCCTTCAGGAATTCACGCACCTTCTCCTTGCCCTGGCCGATGCGGTCTTCACCATAGCTGTACCAGGCGCCGGATTTCTCAATAAAGCCGTGCTCTACACCGAGGTCGATCAGCTCTGCCTCGCGCGAAATACCCTCGCCATAGAGACTCTGGAACTCTGCCTTCTTGAACGGTGGCGACACCTTGTTCTTCACCACCTTGACGCGGGTTTCATTGCCGACAATTTCCTCGCCTTTCTTGATGGCACCAATACGGCGAATATCCAGGCGCACTGAAGAATAGAATTTCAGCGCATTACCACCGGTGGTGGTTTCAGGACTGCCAAACATCACACCAATCTTCATGCGAATCTGGTTGATAAAAATCACCATGGTGTTGGAGCGCTGGATATTACCGGTGAGTTTACGCAAGGCCTGTGACATCAGCCGCGCCTGCAGCCCCATGTGAGAATCACCCATGTCGCCTTCGATTTCTGCCTTCGGCGTCAACGCGGCAACCGAGTCGACCACGACCACATCAATGGAACCGGAACGCACCAGCATGTCGGTAATTTCCAGCGCCTGTTCGCCGGTGTCCGGTTGCGACACCAGCAACTCGTCCACATCAACACCGAGTTTCTCTGCATAGCCTGGATCCAGCGCATGCTCGGCATCAATAAAAGCCGCCGTACCACCGAGTTTCTGCGCCTCGGCGATCACCTGCAAGGTCAGCGTGGTCTTGCCGGATGATTCAGGACCGTATATTTCGATCACCCGGCCGCGTGGCAGACCACCGATACCGAGCGCAATATCGAGTCCCAGTGAGCCGGTTGAGATCACCTCGATATCCCGCACTGCACCGACATCACCCATGCGCATGACCGCGCCCTTGCCAAACTGTTTCTCGATCTGCCCCAGTGCTGCACCCAAAGCCTTGCGTTTGTTATCGTCCATTTAGTTCCTCCAAAAGTTGTGCGTGGCGCCACCCTCCATGGTCCGCCGGACGCCGGGATTATCACATAGAAAACACTAGTCCTCTAGCTTCCAGCAGCCGAGTAGCTGATAGCTTGCAGCACGCGGGCCGATGACCGACTCAAGCAGACAGAAACGTCTGATTGACCACTCGACGGGATCGGGCTGCAGAGCAAGCGGCGCCCTTTTAATGTTGCGAGACAGTGTGATGTGTGGCTGGTAAGGCCGTGTTTCCGTTTGTAAACCGCAAGTCGCCAGGGCCGTTCCCAGCGAGCCGGCCAATGACCACAAGGCCGGCGGAATCGCGCTCGGTGCCATCCAGAAAATGCGCGGTTTCGGCCAGTGGCCGGCAGCATCGATGCGCAGCCGGAACGCCGGGCAACGGATGTCAGCTGCCGCCGCTTGCAGACACTGCCGCACCGCCGCCGTCACTGCACCGGCAAACGCCAGCGTCAGGTGCAGATTGGCATCCGCCACCCGTGGAGCCTG
>JAQBDO010000214.1:0-6786 GCA_032124375.1 Gammaproteobacteria bacterium | reverse complement strand
TTTCACCGTTGCTGACGCCGCTACTCGTAGAAACCCTGGGGGGCGAGCTGTTGCTCATACCTTTCTGGCCGATGATGGAGACAATCGTGCTGATCGTGGTGTTGCCCCTGGGGACTGGCATGTTGCTGGGCAGGTATCTTGGGTGCTACCTGGAAAACGCACGGAGTATTTCACCGGCCGTTGCAGCCATTGCGATTGTCATCATTTGCAGTTATGCAGTGGCCGCCAATCAGGAACGCATTGCCCTTGTTGGCGCTTGGGTTATCGTCATGGTGATTCTTCTTAACGCACTCGGTTATCTGGCCGGCTGGTGGCTGGCACGGATGTATGGCTTCGATGCCAGTCACAGACTGACGCTGGCAATCGAGATCGGCATGCAAAATGCTGGTCTTGGCGTGGCGTGGCGCTGGCGCTGGCACACTTCTCGCCCGAGACTGCCTTGCCGGGCGCGTTGTTTGCCGTGTGGTGCATTCTGACGGCGGCAGGTGCGAGTTCCTGGTTACGACAATACGGCCATGTAACAAAGACATATTAAATAATAAATACAAGTACATATAGTTTTTTGGCGTATTGTTCTCCTGTGTCAGCTGTCCATTAAAGTTGCGCTTGCCAGTGCCGATAGCCTGATCAGACAGTGACACAACAGTGTCTTCTGATGTGGGTCCAAGGGGAATTAGTGAAGATTGGGATCCATTTCAGAAAATATTTTTGCATTGCGCACACCTTGCACACAGTCTCCTCCGACGCTGAAAAGCGTTTTAAACCCGCCGCAAGGCGGGTTTTTTTTGTCTCCATCACCGGATGTAATCTTTTGAAGCTGCCCGCCTGGCCGGTAAGTAGGCGGGCGATTTGCGAGAAAGAACCACAGAAATAGAGCGTTCTAGTGCTTACCAGTATGTATAGGCTGTAATTGTGCTGGTGTTACTGGTTTTTCAGCCAGTCTGCTGGCTTGAGAAATACCTCGTAGAGTTCTGCTTCCGGTGTGCCCGGCTCAGGCTGCCAGTCATAACGCCAGCTTGCCTGTGGTGGCAGTGACATCAGTATGGCCTCGGTGCGCCCGCCTGATTGCAGTCCAAACAGGGTGCCCCGGTCATACACGAGGTTGAATTCCACATAGCGTCCGCGACGGTAGCACTGGAATTCTTTTTGCCGTGCTCCATAGCTGATGTCCTTGCGGCGCTCGACGATGGGCAGGTAGGCGGGTAGAAAGTGGTTACCGACACTAATCATGAGTGCGCAGCTATATTCAAAGCCGCCAGCATTCAGGTCGTCGAAAAACAGGCCACCAATACCACGGGGTTCATCCCGGTGCTTGATGTAGAAGTAGTCATCACACCATTTTTTATAGTTGGCATAAACGTTCTCGCCAAAGGGTGTGCAGGCTTCCTGCGCCAGCCGGTGCCAGTGGACAGCATCTTCCCTGAAGCCGTAATAGGGTGTCAGGTCGAAACCACCACCAAACCACCAGACAGGATCGGCACCCGGTTTCTCTGCGACAAAAAAACGCACGTTGGCATGTGTTGTGGGGACATAGGGATTATGCGGGTGGATAACAAGAGAAACACCCATGGCCTGGAACGAACGGCCGGCCAGTTCCGGTCGCGCAGCTGTAGCAGAGGGGGGTAATTTTGTACCGAACACATGTGAGAAATTGATGCCTGCCTTCTCGAATAGCGCGCCGTCTTCCATGACCCGTGAGCGGCCGCCACCGCCTTCATCACGGAACCAGCTGTCTTCACGGAAACGGCCCTTGCCATCGGCTGCTTCAAAGGCGTTACAGATAGTGTCCTGCAGGGTCTGCAGGTAGGTGCGAACGTGCTCTATATGGGTGTTGTCTATTTGATTATTTGACATGGTGGTGACGACCTTCATGTGGCGTGCAGGTGTGGCTACTGCTATGCATGGCAGCTTTATCCCTGCTGCACGGGCGTTGCGCCGCTGCGCAGGACAGCCCCCGTTATCCCATTGCGGATCTCACTGGCGATATTACTGCCACGCGGTCCATGCAGAATATAGTCTAGCTGTTTATCAAAAGCCTTGCGCACCAGCAACGAATTGTTTGTCGGTTGCCTGCCATGAATGTTGGCGCTGGTCGAAACCAGCGGGCCTCCCCATGCACTGCAGAGATTAGCTGCGACCGGGTGGGCGGTGACGCGTACTGCCAGTGAGTTATGCTTGCCGCGGAGCCATGCAGGTATCTCTGGCAAACAGGGCAGCACCCACGTGACCGGTTTTACCGGCGTGCCGGACAGGCGTTTTCTGATTGCCGGGTTTAGCGGCAGCAGCAATGGTTCCAGTTGTGACAGGCGGCTGGCGATGAGAATGAGGCCTTGCTCCATGCTGCGTTGTTTCAGTGACAGCAAGTGCAACACTGCCAGGCCGTTAAACGGGTCGCATCCCAGCCCGTACACTGTTTCTGTGGGACAGGCGACAATGCCACCCGCTGCGAGTTGTCGAACGGCTTCACGGATATGCCAGCTCATGGCGAACAGCGGTGACCTGTACTTTCAGGGTAACAACACAAGGTTTATTCTTCCGCCTTATCCATGTCAGGTAAGGGCCCATCCCAGTCTTCTATAAACTTGCAGTCCGGTTGCGGACATACCCGCTGGGTGCCGGAGCGCTTGGTGGTCTTGATCGAGGTGATCGGCCAGTGGCAGCTGGGACAGGGCTGCGCCAGCGGCGGGTTCCAGATGGCGTATTTACAGTCCGGGTAATGCTCGCAGGAAAAGAATATCTTGCCACGTCTGGATTTGCGTTTCAGGATATTGCCTTTCTTGCATTCCGGGCATTGCACGCAGGTGTTTTCCGGCTTTTCCAGCGGTTCAATATATTTGCAATCCGGGTAACTACTACAGCCAATAAATTTCCCGTAGCGTCCGGACCGGATTATCAGATTAGATTCGCATTTGGGGCAGCTGCGGCCTTCAACCACTTCCGGTTCAGCAGTTTCCTTGCCTTCACCAACATTGCGTGTGTACTTGCAATCCGGATAGCCGGAGCAGCCCAGAAAGAACCCGCCCCTGCCGAGGCTCATCTGCAGTGGCTTGCCACATTCCGGACATTTCTCCTCGACGGATTTCGGATAGGGACGGTCATAGTCTTTGCCAATGAGCTTCTGGAAGGGTTTCCAGAATTCGTTCATGACCGGCACCCAGTCTTTTTCACCGCGAGCGACGGCATCCAGCTCGTCTTCCAGGTTGGCCGTAAAGGCGTAATCTACATAGGCGGTGAAGTTGTCTGTGAGGAACTCGATAACAACACGACCGACGTCAGTCGGGTAAAAGCGTTTTTTCTCGAGCGTTACATATTCCCTTGCCTGCAGGGTTGAAATGATGGTGGCGTAGGTCGATGGACGACCAATACCGTGCTCTTCCAGCGCCTTGACCAGACTTGCTTCTGAATAGCGTGGTGGTGGTTCGGTAAAATGCTGATCTGCACGCACATCGTTCAGCGTGCAGCTGTCACCTTCTTTCATGGGGGGCAGCATGCTTTCATCATTGCCCCCCTGTTTATCATCGACATCTTCCTGGTACACCGCCATAAACCCCGGGTCTACGATGGTAGAGCCATTGGCGCGAAACATGTTGCCATCACCACACTTGAAGTCGACACTGACAGTATCGATAGTGGCGTGAATCATCTGGCTACTAATGGTGCGTTTCCAGATCAGGTCATACAGCTTTATCTGTTCTGCAGACAGATATTTTTTAATGTCATCCGGTGTTTTGAGTATTGATGTAGGCCGTATGGCTTCATGTGCTTCCTGGGCATTTTTGGCCTTGGTTTTATAGGTGCGCGCCTCTGCCGGCAGTGCTTCCTTGCCATAACGCTCGGGGATGTAGCTGCGCAGTTCATCCAGCGCTTCCGGAGCCAGATTTACCGAGTCGGTACGCATGTACGTAATCAGGCCTGCAGCTTCCTCGCCTGTGTCTATGCCTTCATAGAGTTGTTGTGCAACACGCATGGTGCGGCTGGCGGTGAAGCCAAGCTTGCGCGCAGCTTCCTGTTGCAGGGTGGATGTTGTAAACGGTGCAGTAGGATTACGTTTGCGCTGTTTCTTTTCAACGGTATCTACCAGCAGTTTGCCGTTGGCTGCCTTGAGCAGTTCGGTCCTGGCCTTGTTGGCGTTGTCTGCAGCCGTGATTGAGAACTGCTTGAGCTTCTCATCATGCAGGTGTGTGAGCCGTGCCACAAAGGCCTGTTTGTCCTTGCTGAGATCGCTTTCCAGTGTCCAGTATTCACGTGGTTTGAAAGCCTCGATTTCGACTTCGCGCTCCACGATCATGCGCAATGCCGGGCTCTGTACGCGCCCGGCAGACAGTCCCCGGCGTATCTTTTTCCACAGCAACGGCGACAGCTTGAAACCGACCAGGTAATCCAGCGCGCGTCGTGCCTGTTGCGCATCGATGAGCTGGGTGGACAGATCGCGCGGGTTTTCAACCGCCTCATTGACGGCGCGTTTGGTAATGGCGTTGAAGACTATCCGGTGAACTGGCTTATCCTTCAGAGCCTTGCGTTCCTTGAGCAACTCACACAGGTGCCACGAGATTGCCTCCCCTTCGCGATCCGGGTCAGTTGCGAGGTACAGGGCATCGGATTTCTTCATTTCCTTGACGATGGCATCGACGTGTTTGGAATTACGGTCGATCATCTGGTACTTCATGGCGAAATCGTGCTCGGTGTCGACGGCGCCCTCCTTGGGAACAAGGTCACGGACATGGCCGTAGGACGCCATGACGTTATAGTCCTTGCCAAGGTATTTTTTAATGGTTTTACACTTTGCAGGCGACTCTACGATTACAAGGTTCTTGCTCATAGTGATCTGTCAGGTCTGTCAGTCTTGCCGGTCAGGCAAGGACTGCGGGTGGCTCAATGAAGTTGGTTGCTTATATTGTCAGAGACGAGGTCTTCCACCCAAGTATAGGCGGCTTCTTCCCCAGGCTGGTTTATCAGCACCATCAGAATGACCCATTTCAGCTGCTCCAGGTCAAAGTCTTCATTTTCCAGTGCCATGGCACGATCTATTGCCAGTTCGCGACTGGCCGGTGACAGTACGCCCATTTGTTCAAGAAACAGGATAAAACCGCGAGAGGAGGTGTCGAGCCGCTCCATTTCGCGATCGGAGAATAGCCGCAGGGAACGCTCGGATTGCATGTCGGGCGGGTTTGACTCATTGGCCAGTCCTTCCATCCAGAGAAAGGCGCGATCAATTTCCAGCGTGGGGAAACCTGCCTGACTGAGCTCCTGCTGAACCAACTCACGGTCAGGCGTGACCGAATTGTCTTCATCCATGTAGTAGTTCTCAAACAGGTACATCAGCACGTCGAAGACGTTTTCTTTCATTATTTTGCCTTTTATCTCAATCGGTTATAGAGCCCTCCCGGATTGGATGCAATATAACCACTCATTTCCAGCAGCAGGAGCATGGAGGAAACTTCGGCTGGCGTCAATCCGCTCCTTGTTACCAGGTTGTCAATAGATGTGTTGTCAAATCCTATATTATCAAGAAGTTGCATGTATTCTGCGTCTAGTTCACGGGTATGTCCAGGCGACTCATCCCGCTCGCCGGGCCGGGACGGGGGGTTGCAGGTGTCAGCAAGGATGCCGAGTTCATCGATTACGTCCTGTGCGGTTTCCACCAGCTTTGCTCCTTGACGAATCAGGTGGTGGCAGCCGCGGGCCAGCGGGTTGTGGATCGAGCCGGGAATGGCGAACACCTCGCGCCCCTGCTCACCGGCATTGCGTGCACTGATCAGCGAGCCGGATCGCAGGGCGGCTTCAACAACCAGTGTGCCCAAACTAAGACCGCTGATGATGCGGTTGCGACGTGGAAAGTTTTCGGCCAGTGGGGGTGTGCCAACGGGAAATTCGGATATCAGGGCGCCCTGCTCGGCGATTTGTCTTGCCAGGTCGCGGTTGCGTGCTGGATAAACCCGATCTAGGCCGGTACCCATAACCGCAATGGTCGGGCTGCCGGTATCCAGCGCGCCCTGATGACTGGCAGCATCAATGCCGAGTGCCAGCCCACTGGTGATGATCAGGCCAGCGGCAGACAGGTGTTGTGCAAATTCGGTGGCTGTTCGCTGACCCGAGGCTGACGGGTTGCGACTGCCAACCATGGCCAGCTGTGGTTCACCGAGGATGCTGGTGTCCCCGTGGACGTACAGCAGTGGTGGGGGTGCGGGTATTTGTCGTAGTAGCTCCGGATAATCCGGATCCTGACTGCACATAATCCGGTTGCCTGGCTTACTGTGCCATTCGAGGTCGCGCGCGATAGCCTCCTCATTCGGATGTCGCAGGGCGTTAATGCTTGCCTGTTTCAGCCCCAGTTTGCGTAGTTGCTCTGTGCCGGTCTGTAACAGTTCGTTTGGGCTGATGCACCATTCCAGCAGCTGGTTAAACGTCACTGCACCCACGCCTGGTGCGTGGTACAGGGTGAGCCAGCTGGAAAGGGTGTCTGTGGTTGCGAGTGTCGGGAGCGGGCCAGCCATGGCGGCTAGCGTCCTCTCACCGGCACGTGTCCGGGGTGTGTATGCATTGGTTCACCGTCCCTGGTGATAGTGTGTGAGTGTTGGTTATCAGGGTGTACGTACAAAATCGTTTATATGGATAGCACTGGTGGCCTTCATCACCAGACCAAAGCTGACTTTTTCGAAGGTGCGAAACACCATGATAAGGCCGGCATCTTCATCCGGCAGTTTCACGGTGTCATTACGCTTGCCGCTGATTGAATCCTTAATGTAGGCACCGTCCTGGAAGATTCTGAGTACATGACCGACTTCG
>JAQBDO010000213.1:0-8678 GCA_032124375.1 Gammaproteobacteria bacterium | reverse complement strand
GGTGTTGCCATGTACGGTGTCGAGGGTGGCGGAGACGGGGTCGAGACGGGCAGACATGCTGCGCCTCTCTGTGCCGGCACTCCGGGTGTACTGCATGGTAATCGCACCTACCTCATGGAGGACAGCGATGGACAGATTATCGAAACACACTCGATCTCGGCAGGACTGGATTATCCGGGTGTCGGGCCCGAGCACGCCTGGCTGAAGGATAGCGGACGCGCCAGTTATATCGCGGTTACAGACACAGAGGCAAAGAGCGCTTTTCACGCGCTCACCAAGACCGAAGGAATTATGCCTGCGCTGGAGTCCAGCCATGCGCTTGCCTATACCACAAAGCTTGCCGCCGACATGAACAGTGAACAGATTGTGATCGTCAATCTGTCCGGGCGTGGCGACAAGGATGTTCATACCATTGCTGCACTGGAAGGAATGAAGGTATGAGCCGTATTTCGAAACGCTTCTCGGAATTAAAAGCACAGCAGCGCAAGGCACTGATACCGTTCGTGACTGCGGGAGATCCGCAACCCGATGTCACTGTGCCACTGCTGCATGCCATGGTGACAGCCGGTGCCGACTTGCTGGAAATCGGGGTGCCATTCTCCGACCCCATGGCGGACGGACCGGTTATCCAGGCAGCCTGTGAGCGCGCACTCAAGCATCACGTAAGCCTGCATCAGGTGCTCGATATGGTGCGTGAATTTCGTCAACAGGATGCAGCGACCCCCGTTATCCTGATGGGATATCTCAATCCGGTTGAAGTGTGGGGCTACACCGATTTTGCAACAGCGGCCGCCGCGGCAGGTGTTGATGGTGTGCTAACGGTTGATTTACCACCGGAAGAGGCAGGCGATTTCACAGCTGCGATGCAAGCGGCCGGGATTGACACTATCTTTTTGCTGGCACCGACCAGTAATGAATCGCGCATGCGCAAGGTCAGTGCGGCGGCCAGCGGCTTTATCTATTATGTCTCCTTTAAGGGTGTGACCGGGGCAAATCGTCTTGATGTGGCCTCTGTTTCAAGTAAACTCAATGAGTTGCGTCAGTATACCGAGCTGCCCATCGGGGTGGGTTTTGGTGTGCGTGATGCTGAATCTGCCGCCCAGGTGGCAGCTGTTGCTGATGCGGTCATTGTGGGGAGTGTGCTGGTCAAGCAGCTGGCAGCGCTTGTCGATCAGCCTGATAAAATTCCAGCCACACTTGCAACGACCGTTGCCGGGTTGCGGGCAGCGATTGATCAAGGGATATAACGACAGGGTTTCTGTCTCAACCGATGAACAGGTACAATTCACAACATGAGCTGGTTTAGCAAACTTGTCCCTTCCAAAATACGCACCGTCGGTGGTACCAAGGCCACTGTGCCCGAGGGGCTATGGATCAAGTGTGACAGCTGTAGCGCTGTACTGTACCGATCCGAGCTGGAAAGAAATTTCGATGTTTGTCCGAAGTGTAGCCACCACATGCGTATCGGGGCCCGCCTGCGGCTGCGGATGTTTCTTGATGACGGTTCACAGCAGGAACTGGATGGCGGCCTGGAACCGGTTGATGTACTCAAGTTCAAGGACAGCAAAAAATATCGTGATCGACTGAACATCGCGCAGAAGGTGACAGGTGAGAAGGATGCGCTGGTCTCGATGCAAGGTACCCTGCAAGGTATGCCTGTCGTTGCGGTGGCGTTTGAGTTTCGGTTTATGGGCGGCTCCATGGGGGCGGTTGTCGGCGAACGTTTCGTGCGTGCAGCCGAACTATGTCTGAAAAACAGCTGGCCGCTGATCTGCTTCTCGGCCAGTGGCGGAGCGCGTATGCAGGAAGCACTGTTTTCGCTCATGCAAATGGCGAAGACCAGTGCTGCGCTGGCGAAAATGTCAGCGGCGGGTATACCGTATATTTCGGTGCTGACTGATCCGACCATGGGTGGCGTGTCCGCAAGCTTTGCCATGCTGGGTGATCTTAATATTGCCGAGCCCAAGGCACTGATTGGTTTTGCAGGTCCACGTGTAATCGAACAGACTGTTCGCGAGACGCTTCCCGAGGGTTTTCAGCGCAGTGAATTCCTGCTGGAGCACGGTGCCATTGACATGATTATCGATCGCCGCGAAATGAGCGAAAAAATTGGCAGCCTGCTGGCAATGTTAACGGGACAGCCCTCATTGGCGACTGCAGACTGATCATTCGCATTAATCACTATTTGGTTACGCCTTTTCGCTTGTCAGTACTCTCTGGCTGATCACGCACAGTAATTCAACTTTTTTCATGCCGCGTTTTAACTCACTGTCTGACTGGCTTTCATGGCAGGAGACCCTGCACCCGAGAAAAATTGACCTTGGCCTGGAGCGTGTGGCGACAGTCGCTGAACGTCTGCAGTTGCTGCAACCTGATTATGCTGTGGTCACTGTCGCTGGCACCAATGGTAAGGGCTCCAGTGTCGCTTTGCTCGAGTCGGTATTGCTGGCCGCAGGTTATCGTACGGGTTGCTATAGCTCACCGCACTTGCTGCGTTATAACGAACGCATTCGTATCCAGGGGAAGGACGTTGATGATGCGTCCCTGTGCGCAGCCTTTGCGCGTGTAGACGAGGCCCGTGGTGATGTGACCCTGTCGTACTTTGAATTTGGCACACTGGCGGCGCTGATCCTGTTAACGCAGGCGTCGCTGGATATTGTGCTACTGGAGGTTGGCATGGGCGGTCGACTGGATGCCGTAAATATACTGGCTGCTGATGCCGCATTGATTACTTCAATCGGTATTGATCACAGTGCCTGGCTGGGTACTGATCGGGAGGCAATCGGAAAGGAAAAAGCGGGGATTATGCGTGCCGGCAGTCCCGTCATTTGCTCCGATCCTGCACCACCTGCCAGCCTTGAAAACCGGGCACGTGACCTGGGTGCGACCTGGTTTGGTCTGGGTCAGCAATTCAGTTACCAGCGTAGCGAGAGCAACTGGTGCTGGCAGGGCGTAGACAGTCGTTATGAAGACTTGCCATTGCCATCGCTGGTCGGCAAGCACCAGCTTGAGAATGCGGCCGGTGTACTGATGGTGCTTGAGGCGCTGGCTGCTGACTTTCCGGTTACACGTGCGGCAATCGAGCAGGGTTTGCAGGCAATCGCCTTGCCCGCACGTTGCCAGATACAGCCGGGTGATGTCGAAATGGTGTTTGATGTTGCACATAATCCTGACAGTGCGGAAAGTCTTGCCCGGGTGCTGGTAGATCACCCGGTGGCCGGTGCGACCAGGCTGATACTGGCGATGCTGGATGACAAGGATATCGAGGGGTTTACGACGCTACTGGCGGCTGTCGTTGATCACTGGTATCTGGCTACGCTCACTGGCGAACGCGGCTTGACTGCCAGGACGCTGCGAGAGAGGATGCGCCTTCCGGTGGTGGCTGCAAACGTGCGGTGTTTTCAGGATGTATCCACAGCATTTCGACAGGCGAAGGCGGATGCCGACAGCGGTGACAGGCTGGTCATCTGTGGTTCATTCGTAACTGTAGCAGAGGCATTGTCAAGTCCTGTATAGTCAGCCCCACATGAACCAGTTGCTGGTTGGCGAAGCGGGGTCAGCATGGAGCCTATATTGAAACAAAGACTGATTGGCGCAATCGTACTGGTGTCGCTGGCAGTGATCTTCATCCCGATCATCCTGGAAGGTCCGGATGATGAATGGACGCCTCGCAGCCACAGCATTCCCGACAAGCCAAGAATGGATTATCGGGCGGATATGGAGCTTGCCCTGCCACCTGAATCACTTGAGCTGGAAGAGGTTACTGACGTAGAGGTCCTGTCTCGGGAACAACCCGAAATCGAATATGAACCTGCAGTGCCACCTGCTCCGGCAAAGGGCAGGGCTGTAGAAGTTCCGTTGCCCGTATCGAAACCAGTCAAGACCCCGGAACCCGCCAGGGTTGAACCGGCACCGCCGGTCAAGACGACCGCGGCAGCTGTACCGGAAATCCGGGTCCTGGAAGGCTGGTTTGTACAGGTCGGCAGCTTTGGGCAGGAAATGAATGCCAGTGGTTTACGGGACCGGCTCGTGACAGCTGGTTACTCGGTACAGATACAGACTATCGAGTTAGGCAAAAATCACGCCTACCGGGTTATGGTTGGCCCCTCTACCAGCAGGGCCAATGCTGAAAAACTGGCTGCAAGTCTGTTATCCGGGCAGCAACTCAAAGGGATGGTTATTGAAGATCCCGGCTAGCAACAGGAAGCCGGTGCTGAAACTTTTTGGCAGTCATTGCCACATCTCTGGTAAAATAAACCTTTCTGAAAGATCCATTTAAGGTCAACAGGACAGTATTTGCTGACTGAACACATAGAGGTAGCTATGGCAATTGCCTGGATTGATGTAGTGATTATTTCGCTGATTGCGTTATCTGCAATCCTGAGTTTATTCCGGGGGTTCGTGAAAGAGGCGCTTGCCCTGGTTACCTGGCTGGTCGCCCTGTGGGTGGCAATGGCCTTTTACGAACAATTCGCAGTCATTTTATCCCAGTGGATTGCGGTGCCTTCTGCCCAGAAAGTGACCGCCTTTGCTATCCTCTTTATATGTGTGTTGTTGATAGGAGCCCTTGTGAATTATATTGCAGGCAAGCTTGTTGATAAAACAGGCCTGACCGGCACAGATAAAATGCTGGGCGTCGTTTTTGGTGTCGCACGCGGTGCGGTTATCGTGGCAATACTGGTGCTGCTCGCAGGCCTGACACCATTGCCTCAGGACCCCTGGTGGCAGGATTCCCAGTTCCTCGGTTACTTCGAAGATCTTGCTATATGGATGCGCAACTTTTTGCCTGGCGAGATCGCAAACAACATAACGTACGCCTAGCGTGTATTGAGAATCGCCTATGTGCGGCATCATCGGCATTGTTGCACACAGTCCTGTTAATCAGGCACTTTATGATGGCTTGACTGTTCTGCAGCATCGCGGGCAGGATGCTGCCGGCATTATTACCAGCGACGGCGGGCGAGTACACCTGCGAAAAAACAACGGCCTGGTGCGCGACGTTTTCCATACCCGCCACATGCTGCAATTGTACGGCAACATGGGGATTGGCCATGTTCGATACCCAACTGCCGGTTGTGAAAGTTCTGCCGAGGCCCAGCCTTTTTACGTCAATTCTCCTTATGGCATCAGCCTGGCCCATAACGGCAACCTCACCAACTCAAACAAGCTGAAGCAGGAACTTTTTCAGGAAGACCTGCGCCAGATCAACACAGACTCTGATTCGGAAGTTCTGTTGAATGTGTTTGCCCATGAACTGCAGCAGCATGGCAAATTGAGAATGGCAGTCGATGATGTGTTCAAGGCAGTTGCCGGGGTACACAAACGTTGTCGCGGTGCTTATGCAGCGGTGGCGATGGTTACTGGTTACGGTGTCGTTGCCTTTCGTGATCCCTACGGTATTCGCCCGCTTGTGTATGGCAAGCAGGAAACGCCCCAGGGTACTAACTACATGATGGCTTCGGAAAGTGTCGCCCTGGATGCGCTCGGTTATGATTTGATCCGGGATGTTGCCCCCGGTGAAGCCGTGTTTGTCACGCTTGATGGCCAGCTACATACCCGTCAATGTGCCGACAACCCAACAGTAAAACCCTGTATTTTTGAGTATGTCTATCTGGCAAGACCGGATTCTATTATTGATGAGGTGTCTGTCTACAAGGCGCGCCTGAGAATGGGGGAAAGGCTGGCAGACAAGATTCTCCGGGTGTGGCCTGATCATGATATTGATGTCGTTATTCCCATTCCTGATACCAGTCGAACGTCTGCATTACAGCTGGCATACAATCTGGGGCTAAAGTATCGCGAGGGGTTCATCAAGAACCGTTATATCGGTCGTACCTTTATTATGCCCGGGCAACAACAGCGAAAGAAATCAGTGCGGCAGAAACTGAATGCCATTGAACTGGAATTCAGTGGCAAGAATGTCTTGCTGGTTGATGATTCTATTGTGCGTGGTACCACTTCCTCACAGATAATCGACATGGCGCGGGATGCCGGTGCGAAAAAGGTTTACTTTGCGTCCGCAGCACCGCCGGTACGTTATCCGAATGTGTATGGTATCGACATGCCAAACAGCGATGAGTTGATCGCGCACGGTCGTACCGACGAAGAAGTTTGTAAAGAGATCGGTGCAGACTGGTTATTGTTTCAGGATTTGGAAGATCTGATCGAAGCGGTCCAAAAGGGTAATAATGATATCCAGGGCTTTGACGATTCTGTGTTTACCGGTAATTATATTACGGGCGACATCGATGAAAAATACCTTGATTTGCTTCAGTCTGCCCGCAGTGATTCTGCAAAGAAGGAACGCCGGGAAGATGATGACGCAGTCATTGATATGTATAACTCCGCCTGATCGTTGCTCCGCCTCGTGTTGACAGCCGCTGAATCCTCATCTAACCTCAGCGTTGGTTGCGCCGATTTGACTTCAGCTTGCGGGCGCCTGATAAATTCAGCTAAAGCAACGGCACCTGCCCTCGTTTTTCTGCTGGCGGGTTTTTTTATGTCCGCATAATGGCATGCTGCAGGACACAATGCCCGTGATGCCGGGGGAGAGTAGCCATGCCAGATTTTGACGATTTTGATTTTGAAACGCGGGCTGTGCGCGCAGGACAGCAACGTACCGCTGAAGGCGAACACTCGGAAGCGATCTTCCCAACGTCCAGCTATGTATTCGGCAGTGCTGCTGAAGCTGCCGCCCGCTTCTCTGGCGAACAACCGGGAAATATTTACTCCCGGTTTACCAATCCAACGGTCAGGACATTCGAACAGCGGCTTGCTTCACTCGAAGGCGGTGAATGTTGTGTTGCGACATCCTCGGGTATGGCAGCCATTTATGCGACCTGTGCTGCTTTGTTGAAGTCGGGTGATCATATAGTTTCATCGCAAAGCATCTTCGGTACGACAACTGTTTTGTTCTCTACCTGGCTGGCAAAGTTCGGTATAGAGACAACTTTTGTGCCGCTGGCTGACATCACTGCCTGGGAAAACGCAATTCGCCCGGAAACACGCATGCTGTTTCTGGAAACACCCTCAAACCCGCTAACGGAAATTGCAGATATTCAGGCTATATCGGTGCTGGCAAAGGCCAGTGACAGCCTGCTCGTGGTTGATAACTGTTTCTGCACGCCGGCCCTGCAGCAGCCTTTGTCCCTGGGTGCGGATATTGTTATACATTCGGCAACAAAATATCTGGATGGACAGGGTCGTTGTGTCGGCGGGGCGGTAGTCGGTGACAGTGAACGTGTCGGCAAGGAAGTTTATGGTTTCCTGCGCACTGCGGGGCCGACCATGAGTCCGTTCAACGCGTGGGTCTTCCTCAAGGGCCTGGAGACCCTGTCGTTACGCATGCAGGCGCATTGCCATGGGGCCCTGGCACTGGCACGGTGGCTGGAACAACAATCCGGAGTGGCACGTGTCTACCACCCGGGACTGGCATCGCATCCCCAGCATGAGCTTGCAGGCAGGCAGCAGGGCAATTATGGCGGGATCGTTTCCTTTGAGCTTGATAGCGGGCAACAGGCTGGCTGGGCCTTCATCGACGCATTACGCATTTTTTCCATTACTGCCAATCTGGGTGATGCCAAGAGTACCGTCACGCACCCGGCGACAACGACACACGGTCGCCTCTCACCTGAGCAACGTGAAACAGCAGGCATTTCCGATGGTCTGATTCGCCTTGCGGTGGGTCTCGAATCGGTTGCCGACTTGCAAGCAGATCTCGCCTGCGGACTTGCGGCGATGCACGCATGAGAGAACACTGGATATGAGAAGAAGCTGCAGTTTATTGCTGATTTCATTTGTCGTGTTGCTACTGGCAGCCTGTGAGAAACCGCGCGAAATTACAGACCCTGTTTCGCAGCAGCTTAAAGCTGTGAAGATACTGACCTATGATGAACGGGAAGCAGGCACGGATACCTATATCCTCAGGGTGCTCGTTAGCCCGGATTTTTTACGGCTTGACGATGGTTATGCGGAAAGTGATTTTGCCTTGCTTGAACGACGTTCTGGAACAATTTTCAGTGTCAGTCATGGGGATCACAGCATACTGGTAATCAAGAACCAGCCGGGCGATGCAGCGTTACCCGCAGAACTGGTTCTTGCGGAATCACACGCAGTGGATGATGAGTCCCCGGCAGTTGCAGGCAAGCAACCGGTGCATAGTCAGTATCTCGCCAGCGGGACGTTATGCTATCAGGCGTTAACCATACCCGGATTGATGGACGATGTGGTTGCCGCTATGGCCGAATATGCCGAAGTGCTGGCCAGGCGGCAACTGAATAACATGCAAACAGTTCCTGCAAGTATGCAGACGCCATGCTTTCTCTCGCGGTATGTCTATGCACCAGCCCGCCATTTCCACCAGGGCTTGCCGGTGCAGGAGTGGGATGATACGGGTTATTCCAGAACATTGACTGACTTCAGTGAGGATGAAACTGTGCCGGCCGCTCTGTTTGAGCTGCCGGGTACGTATGAAAGATTTAGCCCGGGAAAATAAATACTCAACAAATACCGTATACAACCAGGATGGATTTTTTATGTTCCGGATGTTCGGCTTACCAGCCCCATCCACGTCCGCCCCCCCAGCCTCCCCATCGCCCACTGGATATATCACCCACATCTTCGCCGGCTTTATTGGAATCCGGATCCATCTGCAAATTCCGCGGGTGGCTGTATTCAAA
>JAQBDO010000212.1:0-4527 GCA_032124375.1 Gammaproteobacteria bacterium | reverse complement strand
TGTTTATATGAGTAAATAATACTATACAGGAGAGCGCCTTTTTATTTATTTAATGACCACGGAATCCACAGAAGAAAACTAAAAGATTTCTTGAAAGGCTTTTATTTTTCCGTGTTCTTCTGTGGATTCCGTGGCCATAATGGTTTTTTGTTTTTTTGCGCATTCTGCGGGAATGCATTAATGGCAGCTGTTGCCTACATCTGCGCCGCCAGCTCCTGTTCCTCGTCTTTGTGTTCTTCCTTTGCTATCAGGCTCAGATCTAACGGTGCTGCCTTCTTCTCCACCTTGTCGGTATTCAGGCTGAGCGACAGCCGCAGGTTGTTCGGTGAATCGGCATTCTTCAGTGCCTCCTCGGTATCAATCCTGCCTGCCTCGACCAGTTTGTAGAGCGCGCGGTCAAAGGTTTGCATGCCGAGGTTTTCTGACTTTTGCATGACTTCCTTGATTTCATGTACATCGCCACGGCGGATCATGTCCTGCACCAGTGGTGTGCCAAGCAGGATTTCCACGGCAGCAGCGCGCTTGCCATCGATAGTCTTGATCAGGCGTTGTGAAACAAAGGCGCGCAGGTTTAATGACAGGTCCAGCAGCAACTGGTTACGGCGTTCCTCGGGGAAGAAATTAATGATGCGGTCGAGTGCCTGGTTGGCATTGTTGGCATGCAGGGTAGAAATGGCAAGGTGCCCGGTTTCAGCAAAGGCAAGTGCATGTTCCATGGTATCCTGGTCGCGGATTTCGCCGATCAGGATGACGTCCGGTGCCTGTCTGAGGGTGTTCTTCAGGGCGTCTTCATAACTGTCGGTATCGACACCCACCTCGCGCTGGTTAACGATGGATTTCTTGTGTGAATGCACAAACTCCACCGGGTCTTCGATGGTGATAATGTGGCCGGCACTGTTGCTGTTACGGTAGTCAATCAGCGAGGCCAGTGAGGTCGATTTGCCGGAACCGGTGGCGCCAACAAACAGCACCAGCCCGCGCTTTTCCATGATGACCTCGGTGAGTATTTCAGGCAATCCCAGCAGCTTCCAGTCCGGGATGTCGGTTTTGATATTACGAATGACCATCGAGATGCTGTTGCGCTGGCGGAAGATATTTACCCGGAAGCGGCCAATACCATCCTCCGAAATTGCCAGATTCATTTCTGGTTTGTGTTCAAATTCCCTGATCTGTTCCTCGTTCATGATCGAGTAGGCAACGTTTTTTACCTGTTCCGGAGTCAGCTTTCCCTGTTCCAGTGGCTGCAGTGTGCCATCAATCTTTGCGCTCATCGGTGCGCCGCTGCTCATGTACAGGTCGGATGCATCCTGTTCCACCATGGTCCTGAGATAGGATCTGAAATCCATGTTTTTTACCCTCGATTGGTGTTGTGTATATAATGATATTCGTAAGCGAAAGAACTGTCGGCCAGGGGTAGCGCAACTTAAACGACATCAATGACAAGCCAGATACACATGCCGATGGCTGTAAATCGACAGCACGCAAGCGAGCTGCCGGCGTCGCTGCGCGAGCATCTGGCTGATTGCTGGGAAGCCTTTACCGAAGCCTCGATCGAGGCGCAGTGTCCGATCCCGCGTAATCCCGATTTTACTGCCAGCATGATGCGAGTCTGGGCCTGCAGTGATTTTGCTGCCCGGGCCTGCATTCAGGATCCTGCTCTGCTGTGTGGTCTGTTGGACAATGGCGATTTGCTGGCCGATTATGCAAGCGGTGAATATCAGCGCAAGCTTGCAAGGGCGCTGCACGGCAGCGGCAATGGAGAGGGGCTGAGCGAGCAACTGCGCGTATTCCGCCGCCAGGAGATGTTGCGCATAGCCTGGCGTGACCTGGCTGGCTGGGCATCGCTGGATGAGGTGTTGCAGGATCTGTCTGCGCTGGCAGATGCCAGCATCTCCGCGTCACTGCATTATCTTGGCAAGCAGGCCGCGCAGCGCCTTGCTGTGGCAGGGAAGAAATTCATGCCCGGACTGGTGGTGCTTGGCATGGGCAAGCTGGGGGCGCGTGAGCTGAATTTTTCTTCGGATGTTGACCTGATCTTTGCCTATCCGGACGGCGAGCCGGTGTGGAAACAATGCCGGCAGACGCCGGAAGAGTTTTACCTGCGCCTGGGTCAGCAGTTAATCCGTTCGCTGGATGAACAGACCGAGCACGGTTTTGTGTTTCGTGTTGATATGCGGCTGCGCCCCTATGGTGACAGCGGTCCACTGGCGGCCAATTTTGATGCACTGACTGACTATTATCAATTGCACGGACGTGAGTGGGAACGCTATGCCATGATCAAGGCGCGTCCCGTTGCCGGACCGGCAAAGGCTGCCGGGCAACTGCTGAAACTGTTACACCCGTTTGTCTACCGGCGTTACCTGGATTTCGGTGCATTTGACTCGCTGCGCAGTCTCAAGGAACAGATTGTTCGCGAGGTCGAACGCAAGGGCATGCGGGACAATATCAAGCTTGGTCCTGGTGGTATTCGTGAGATTGAATTCATTGCGCAGGCCTTTCAGCTGGTACGTGGCGGCCGTCAGCCGATACTGCAGCAGCGCGCTGTACTGGATATTCTGGATGCGCTGGCAGTGCTTGATTACCTGCCGGTCTACGTCTGCCTGCAACTGGCGGAGGCGTATTGTTTTCTGCGCCGCACGGAGAATCGCCTGCAGGCCTGGGATGATCAGCAGGTACACAGCTTGCCAGAAGATGAGCCCGGCAAAATAAGGCTCGCCTTTGCCATGGGATTTTCTGACTGGGAAGACTTCAGGCGGGTGCTCGACCGGCACCGGCAACTGGTGCAAGAGCACTTCGAGCAGGTGTTTGCGGATCCGGCAAGCCGCGTTGAAGACGAGCATGGCAAACACACCCCTGGCCTTGCGGAAATCTGGCGTGAGGGTGCGGATGACGCTGTTGCCACCGGTGTCTTGCGCGCTGCCGGATTTGAACAACCTGAAGCTGTATTGCAGTGGCTGGATGCCTTTCGCGCAGGCCCGGTGACACGTTACCTGGGAGAACAGGGGCGGCAACGTCTGGACGAACTGATGCCGTTGGTGCTGAATGTCGCTGCGGCTGATGCGCAGCCACTCAACGTGCTGAAGTACCTGGGTGACCTGCTGGAAGCTATTGCCGGCCGCACGACCTATTTATCCCTGTTGGTAGAAAACCCGATGGTGTTGTCGCAACTGGCGCGGCTATGTGCGGCCAGCAGCTGGGTGGCGTCGTTGTTGTCCCTGCATCCCATCCTGCTGGATGAATTGCTCGATCCCCGCGCACTCTACGACCCGCTCGACAAGCCCGGTTTGCAGGGTGTGCTGGAAGTGCAGCTGGCCGGTCTGCCGCCTGATGACCTTGAACAGCAGATGGATCAACTGCGCCAGTTCATGCGCGCCAGTGTGTTGCATGTGGCGGCCACAGACATCGTCACCGAATTACCCGTGGCGCGTGTCGGCGACTATCTCACCTGTATTGCCGAGGTGGTGCTGGAAAAGGTGTTGCAGTTGGCCTGGCAGCATCTTGCCGGGCGTTACGGAGCGCCGGGTTACATGGTGCATGGCAAGTTGCGCGAAGCACAGTTCGGTATCCTGGCCTATGGAAAATTTGGCGGTAAAGAGCTGGGCTATGGCTCGGATCTGGATATTGTATTCCTGCATGACAGCAGCGGTAATGAGCAGCATACGGCAGGGCCACAGGTTATTGATAACAGCGAATTCTTTACCCGTCTCAGTCAGCGTATTATTCATATCCTGAACACCTACACCTCGGCGGGTATTCTCTATGAAGTGGATATGCGGCTGCGCCCGAACGGCGCCTCCGGGCTGCTGGTGAGTAGTCTTGATGCCTTTGCCGAGTATCAGCGCCGCAGTGCATGGACCTGGGAAAACCAGGCGCTGGTGCGCGCACGCGTCGTCACCGGCGGCGCTGAAATCGTGCGTCAGTTTGAACGTATCCGCTGCGGCGTGCTGGCGCGCCCGCGTGAGCCGGGAAAACTGCGCAAGGAAGTGCTGGAAATGCGGCAACGCATGCGCGACGAGCTGGACAAGTCAAATGCGACACAGGTTGACCTGAAGCACTGCCCTGGCGGTATCGTTGATGTTGAATTTATGGTTCAATGTGGCACTCTGCTCTGGTCTGATGAACACACTGAAATACTCAGGCATACAGATAATCTGGGGTTGCTGGAGGTTTTCGCCCGGCACGGCTTGATGTCCGCCGCGGATGCCAGTGCTCTGGCAGATGCCTATTGTGCCATCCGGCGTCGCATCAACCAGCTTGCATTGCAGGAGCTGCCGGGTGTTGTCGACCATGAAGAGCTGGCGCAACACCGTGCCGCAGTGGCCGGAATCTGGGACAGGTTCATGGAGCAACAATAACTGTTGCCTGGCTACCCGCCCTGGTGTAGGGCTGAATTTATTCGGCCAGCAGTCTGGTCGAATGAATTCGACCCTACAGTTTTGCGCCCCTTTGTGACCGCAGGACGGGTAAGGGAGCAACGCGACGATGGGCAGGAGCGTCCGAGTGTCGCGGAGCACAGGGAAGTGCGAG
>JAQBDO010000211.1:0-9378 GCA_032124375.1 Gammaproteobacteria bacterium | reverse complement strand
GCCGGCCTCAATCTGCTTCTTCAGGCCATCACCCGAAGGCCCGCCGGCGATATTGACGAAGGTGGGCACCCAGTCCAGTGACGAGAATATCTGGTCGGGATGCGTGCCAGCCTTGACGTGCCCCGGCCAGCGAACGACCATCGGAGCCCGCATACCGCCTTCCCAGGTGGTGAGCTTGCCGCCCCTGAAAGGCGTTACACCACCGTCCGGGTAGGTGATGGTCTCAGCGCCGTTGTCGGTGGTGAAGACGACGATGGTGTTGTCGAGCTCGCCCATGTCCTCGAGCTTTTTCAACACGTAGCCGATGTTGTCGTCCATCTGCTTCATGCCGGCCTCGTTGATACCCCAGTCCTTGCCGCCCTTCTCGCCCAGCATGTCCAGGTACTTGTCCGAGAGCATGGTGGTGACGTGCATGCGCGCCGGGTTATACCAGACGAAGAACGGCTTGTCGGTCTTCTCGGGGTCGTTGCGGTCGAGGAAGTCGATGACCTTGGCGGAGATTTCCTCGTCAATGGTCTTGGAACGTTCCAGTGTCAGCGGTCCTTCGTCCTTGCAGCTCTGGTTCCCTTCCGTGCCATCCGAAGACGAACAGTGCATGACCGGCCGTGGCGGGGTCATGCAGAGCGCTTTCCTCGGATCCACAGCACCCGGGACCTCTTTGAGACCCTTGACCGGAGTGTTCATGCAGGGAGGTACAACCGCCTGATCGGTCGGCGACTTGTTGATATCCGGGAAGCTCACGCCCTGCATCGCGTCGAGGTGATACAGGTAGCCCCAGAATTCCTGGAAGCCGTGTGCCGTTGGCAACGACGCCGATTTATCACCCAGGTGGTTCTTGCCGAATTCGCCGGTGTTGTAGCCGAGGTCCAGCAGGAATTTGGCTATCGCGGGCGTGCCCGGCAACAGCGAACTGGTAGCACCCGGCAGCTGCGGCATGACCATGCCGGCCCGCAATGGATGCATGCCGGTGGAGAAGGCGGTGCGCCCGGCGGTGCAGCTCTGCTCGGCATAGTAGGTCATAAATCTCGAGCCTTCCTTCGCGAGACGGTCGATGTTGGGCGTCTCCCCAACCATGAGCCCCTGATGATAAGCACCCACATTCATGATGCCAATGTCATCACCCATGATAAACAGGATGTTGGGTTTTTTGCTTTCGGCCGCAACCGCATTGCCGGCAGCGAGCCCCATCAGGGTGAATATCGCGACACATACTCGAACTGCCAGATTCAATTGAGAATTCATTAGAGCTCCTGTTTCCACATGTTTATGTTTGTGTTTGCACTATGCGCCATCAGCACAGTTTAGCAGATACTGCTGCCGTATTTACCTGTTACATACGTGAAATGCACTCTTATGATACAGGAAATGCACTTTTCCGGGGACATCTCTTCCTGCAATGGCCAGATGCTTTAGACAGGCCAACTGTAGTCGAAGGATTTTCACATTCCCATCCGGTCGACTACCTAGCCATACGTACGTATTTGGGGGGAGTCAGCATGTCACGCGGCCGTGTCCCTGCGTTGTAACCGCCTGTTTGATATATTCCAGTAGCGTTTCGCCACGGTATGGCTTCTGCTGTACGTACGCCGCACCTTGCCGGATTGCGTGCACCGCCATGGTGATGTCACCACGATCGGCGAGGACGATAACGGGTATCCTGGCGCACACCGAGGCGAATCTCGCGAGTCGCTCCGGCCCGGTCAACTCGTTCACGCCGGCATCCAGCACGAGGCAGCCGCAAGGCTCCGGCCCCGCAGCCTCGCTCCAGGCTTCCAGCGAAGGCAGCGCCCTGACACCCAGGCCCGCCGCAGCAACGAGCACCGTGAGTGAATCACGAACCGCCGCATCTCCGCTGACAATGAATACCGTCATCTATACCATGCCCCCGCTTTGCCGGCACCGTTGTAAACGTTAGATTTTGCGCACACCCGGTTACTACACGGCACGCAGCTGAAACACTAGACCATATCGGGATCAGGAGGCATTCGGTTGGCTACCGAGTCTACGTAGGTAATCGGCTGTGGACAGGAGGCCATGCCTGCCTGCACCGCCACGGAAAAGCGGAGGATTGGAACGGTGTGCGGGAGCAGCACCCCGGGCGCTAGCTGTCCTGCTCGCGGGACGCCAGGCGCAGCATCAGTTCCTTGACGTTGCCGATCCTGAGCTTGCGCAGCAGGTTCTTGCGGTGTGCATCCACGGTCCGCGGACTGACCCCCAGCACCCGGGCAATCTCCTTGCTGGTCAGGCCCGAAAGAATCTGCCCACGCACCTCACGTTCCCTATCCATCAGGGCCGCAAGCCGCTGTTCGATGTCATCCGCAGCAACGGATGAACGCCTTGCGGCAGCGTCCCGGGCCAGCGCCGCGTTGATGCTGTCCAGCAATGCCTGCTCCCGGTAGGGCTTCTGGATGAAATCCACGGCTCCGCTGCGCAGCGACTGCACCGCCATCGGGATGTCACCATGCCCGGTCAGCACGATGACCGGGATCCTCGCCTCCAGTTCGTTGAGCCGCTCCTGCAGTACCAGGCCGCTCATCCCGACCATGCGCACATCGAGTACCAGGCAGCCGGCGCGCTGTGGATCGAAGCTATCCAGGAACGCGAGCGCGGAGTCATAGCCCTTCGCCTGCAGACCAACGGACTCGACCAGTTCCTTTATCGAATCGCGCACCGCATCATCATCATCAACGACGAAGACCGTCTGCTCCTGCATGTTCCCCATTAACCGGCTTTCCTTAACGTGAATCGAAAGATGGCACCACCTTCAGGGTTCGGATCGTACCAGATCCGCCCTCCATGGTTGTCTATGATATCGCGGCAGATCGCGAGCCCCATCCCCATGCCGGCGCGCCTGCCCGAGTACAGCGGCTCGAAGAGGTCCTTGACCCGTTCCAGCAAAATCCCCTCACCCCTGTCCGTCACGCTGACCTGCACCTCCCCGTCGTCGAGCGGGCGCGTATCGACGGAGATCAGTCTGTCACTTCCTTCGCTGTCACAAGCACTGTACAGGGCATTTTGCAGCAGATTGACCAGCACCAGCTGGATTTGCAGCGCATTGGCGAGAACCGGGGGAAGATCGTCGACAGGCTCGAATGCGATGCGGCACCCCCGGGCATCGCTTTCCGGCTCCATTATCCGGATGACGTCCTGAAGTATCGGGCCGAGCGTCAATGGTCTCAAATCCGGCTCATCATGATTGACCAGCGCCCGGACGTGCTGGGTGATGGCGCCCGCGCGCTCTGCCTGTCCCTCGATCTTTGCAACCAGCTCTGCAAGCTTGGGTGCTGCCTCGACATTCGTCTGCAGGCGCCGCCTTGCCGCCTGCGCGTAGTTCTGGATCGCGATCAGGGGTTGATTGATCTCATGCGCAAGGGTGGTGGCCAGGGTCCCCAGGCTGCGCTCCTTGCTGAAGCGCGCCAGCCTTCCCCGCAGCCGGGCCGCGACCGCCTCCGCCTCCCTGCGCTGGTCATTCTCGTCATGCAGTGCATCCTGGGCATGCCGCAGCCTGCGACGACTCAGCATGAGCGCAGAGATCAGTAATGCCTGCGCCAGGATCATGGTCAGCGTGATCATGATCAGCGTGTGATAGCGATCCCATACCGTGATTTCCCGGAATCGAACCTTACAGTCCGCGGGCAGCAGCCCCGTATCGATTTTCCAGTGGCGCAACTGCTGCCAGTCGGCGACACAACCGGCCGCGACCGGTTGCTGGACACCGATCGCAGCGGGGTCCTCGCCGTTCAGCACCCTGACGACCAGTTCGGCCGCACGCCGTCCCTGATCCGCGTAGCTTGCGATCGAGCCGGCCGCGATCCCGTGTCCGAGATAGGTCTCGAACACACCGAAGACGGGCGCGCGCGAGACCGCAGCGATCCGCTCCAGTACATTGCGCGGCACCTGCGGCGCGCCGGCACTGTCACGGAACATCATCAGATAGAGCACGATGGCATTCGCAGGCAGCGCCTGCACGGCGTCAACCGTCTCGGCCAGCGTGAGTCCGATTAGGTATTCGATATCCATCCTGTCCGCGTATTGTTCAAGCACCGGCCGCGCGAGCGCCAGGTGCCTGTGGTCCGATTCAGCGACACCGGCGACGACGGCGATACGCTGTGCCGCGGGGTGCAGCTTCAATGCTAAATCGAGCGTCTGTTCGAACTCGAGCTGGACCGGAATACCGATGGTGCGGGGATCGAGGCTGCGCTCGCTCAGCACGGAGGGTGGCACGCTGTGAAAGATGATTGCCGCATCCGGCCAGATATCCGCAAGGTTGCCCTGGGCGAAGTCGAGTGCGATCGGAGCAGCCGCGATGACAACGTCCACATCAAGATCGTAATATTTCTTGCGCAGCAGTGAGACCAGCTCGCTCTCGAGCTGTGTGCGTGGAAAACGGTGCATATCGAGTGTTTCGGCGTAGAGCTCGGTCGGCTCCGCGCGCCCTGTTTTGATGGCATCGCGCATGGCGCCATCCAGGGCGAGGAACGCCGGCAGGTAGGGATCGGTTGCGTTCAGGATGACGACACGCTTCGGCTCGCCATTGCTATCCCGCCCCGCTGCGGACGCGATTATGGACGCGGCCGACAACACAGCCAGCAGGACGAGACCCGTGAAAACCACGGCACCCCTGCCCTTGCGTGGATACGATGGTAATCCAGACCCGGCCAGTGAGGCATCCGCCCGGACGAGACGCGAAAGTGGTGTGTAAGGGATCACGATTCCTCTTTTTGTCTGGACTCTTTCGATACTACACCAGCCACACGGACAGCCATAATCAAGAAAGGAACTGTCTCGATTGCGGTTCTCATACGGGAACTGACCGTAACTTTCATAGCAGGCCCCGTTCATCCACACACTGAACAATCACTTGACGGGCATTACAACACCCTCTGGACAGCCACGTGTTATTGTCTCGCCCCCCCTGTAACTTCCATTTGATCACCGGATCATCCCTTGGGCCAGCACATGATTTGTTGAAGATCATGCAGAACTTCCATGTGTTTTTAGAACAGTGACAGATTACAGTATGAGTTCTGCTATCAAGCAACCAATACCAACTGGTTTTTTTAAAACCAACGATGCGAATATCAATGCGAGTTGTAATCACACCCACTATGGTTCTAACGTGGTGATTTCAGTGGGCATACCCAACCCAACAACATATAACTGATTGTTAACAATGGCTAACACCAGGATAACCCCTTGAATCACCGTCCAAGGAAAAGGTTCGGCCAGGACTTTCCCTACAGACTACCTGAATGACGAGTCATACCAGGCATTACAGAGAGCGCTCCTGGAGAATCCTGAACTGGGCGATGTAATGCCAGGTACCGGCGGATTCAGAAAAGTTCGCTGGGAAGATTCCCGCAGAGGGGAAGTTAACCCAATCATTGCATAAATCCTGACAAAAATATGGTCAAGCGGCCTGCTTGAGGATTTCCAGGTAATGCAACAACTCGGATTTCACGGTGGGATTGGCGCTCATAGTCAGCGTGAGCCTTCCCTGTGGCCGGGTCAGCCGTCCCGCGCGCTGGATGAGCTTGCGCCGCACGGTGCCGAGTTGCTCGAACTGCCACAGTGGTGCGCGCTTTTCAGTCGTATTTCTTTCTTGTTCATAACAACGCATCTGCATTTCCCGGTTGAGGTTATGCGCCAGCACGGCCGAGAGGAGATAGACTTGATTGCCGGCCTTTTTGCGGGTCGGCACGTAGTCCATCTGCGTCTGCGACTTGAGCTCAGCAAAGACGCCTTCCTGAGCACCACGTCCATTGTGGAAGGTCAGTGCCTTTTTGGCCGAGAGTTGTTTGTTGGTAACGATCACCTTGAAGTCATAGCCGTACTCGTAGGGGACGAACAGGTCCAGTTGTACCGGACCCTTGTACTGCTGGCGGTTTTGGCTGCGGACAAACACAAAGCGGTATCGATCATTCCAGCTCGACGGTTTCCAGTTCGCTTCAAAGCAGCTCCACTGTGTGTTCAGGTGACGCCAGCGCTGGCGGTTCTCGATCAATGCCTTGAGGGCGGTAAAGCGCTCAAAAGGCACACTGATGGTGAACTGAACCCCTTCGGTGTCCAGCATGCTGACAATGTCATCACTAAAAAAGGCGCTGTCCATGCGTGCCTCAATGATACAGCGAGGCAAAATTGCCTTTATTGCTTGCACACAGGCGAGGATGAATGCCTTGGCGCCATTGGAATCATGCACGTTACCGGGGCGATGCCAGACGTCGAGGACTTGTCCGGTCTGGGCGACGGTGCAAAACAGCGGGTAGTAGCTGCGCTGCCCTTTCTTTTTCCGGTTAAAGCCGACGGCCGTGCCTTCAGCGAAACGCCCGGTAGACAGTACCGAACCATCGAAGTCCAGCGTGATGCGGGCAGACTCCAGGCGCCTGATCTGATCCAACACCCGCTGCCGGCTGAACTGACGCAGATGGGTGACACTTCTGTCATCCAGGCTCGCCAACGTCCGGCTAACGGTGGCCACATCCGGCAGACGTTCCAGCCCCAGCAGGCGGCACACCATGGGGTCGTCCTGGTAGTAGCGCATATCCTGAAGCCGGCGATAGCCCAGCAGGAGATGAACGATCAGCAACATAACCACGATCCCATGACCAAAGATCGGACTCACCGTCAGGTGACGAAAACACCCGGACAGTTGCTGCTTCAGACCGATGCGGCTGAACAGCGATTGGTAGACCACCAGGCCGGCGAACGAGGTCAGTCGCTGATCCTCAAATTTGATCTTGGGAATGCGGTGGGTTTTACGATGAACAGCCGCTTTGCTACACTTCATCTTGACGGTCTCTTTTGGTTGGGTTGTTGGATTGGCGTTCACCAATTCTACCAAGCCAGAGGCCGTTTTTTTATGGCTGAAAACCATTTTCCTGGTTCAATTTTTCATGTTGTCTGGACCTCACTTCTGGTGAAGTCCAGCAGTAAAGTTGCCACGTGCGGCAGAGCCTGTAGTTAAAGCAGTTTTCTTGTGAAACACCGACGTATTTATGCAACTACCGGGTTAATGCTAATACTCTACCAATTTCCGATCTCTCATTACTGCGAAAAGGTTCGTTGGGCATTGGTGTATAAAGGTCTGGACCATACGATCAACAATATGTTGCCTGGATTGCATATTAAAAAGGCACGAAAAATGACCGGGCACACGTCAGTGCCTATTCTGGTTCATGACGGCAAACCGCTGGGCGAGTCCAGCGCAATAATTACTTATCTGGATGAGACATTTCCTGAAAAATTATTAACACCCGGCGATCCCGGTCTCAAGCAAGAAGCACTGGAGTGGGAACGCTACGCAGACGAACACATTGGTGGTCATGTCAGACGAGTCTGTTATCACACACTGCTCGAGTATCCTGATATTGTAATCCCATTTTTTACCAACAACGGTCCCTGGTACGGAAAGTATGTACTCAAACTCATATTCCCGAAACTACGCCAACGCATGCGCAAATTAATGAACATCAATGCGGAGTCGGCACACCAATCCATGCAAAAACTCGATCAGGCTACAGATATTATTTTCTCCCATTTGCAGGGAAAAGAATTCATGGTCGGCGATCAATTTACCCGTGCTGACCTCGCCGTTGCGTCGTTACTGGCACCTTTATGTATGCCCGGGAAATACGGGTTGAACTGGCCGGAATACTATCCCGGGGAGTTGAGCGAATTTATCGAGGGCTATGCAGATAAACTGCAATGGGTGACTGAATTGTATGAAGACTACCGTTAGCCGGCAGACCAGATGAGAACAATGGTATGATGAATTCGATTTTCAACCAAAGGCGCAGACAATGGCGAGTTATTCGAATTCAATCAGATATTTCTCTACTTGTTCAATGGTTTTTTTGCCCTTAATTGCAGTGGCGTTCCTAATGTCTGTTTGGCCACCGTCCGCGGCCGCCGCCGCTTTTGAGGACGATCTGAGTGTCATGTTCAAGGATGACAAAAGCCTTCCGGAGCCTGGCGGCATCGCGGGCACAGTCACAAACAGCTCGGCGCGGAACTACGAATGCGTCGATTTGGTTTTCCGTCTGGTTTACAAGAATGGCGCGACAGGTCCCGCGGAACAGCGCGTGCGGGTGCGTAATGCTGACGCGCGATCGGTGACCGAGTATTCGGCGCCCTTGCAGCAACGGGCCGGTTTCGGCCTGAAGGGCATCGAGATGTGTGCGGCGGTCATTGACCCGCCGCCGGTTCCGCAACAGGCCTCCCGCGATTGCGTCATCAAGGGCACGGTCCGGTCCGAGACCAATTTCATCGGCATCGACGATAGAGGCCAGCGCCAGAGAATTGATAAGGTCTATCTGCTGGCTTCGAACGGCAACTTGGTCGCCGAAGGCCCGCTCTGGCCGGAAATCAAGAAGGTGCACGACCACCGCAATAACAGGTCGTACGAGTCCAGAGACTATGACTTCGCGCGCCTTCCAGAGGGCGAGGCTTACACCCTCCGGTTGGGCTCCGAGTGGATAACCGAGCCCTCGGCCATCTCATTCACATGTCCCGACGAGCGTGGCCAGCACGATTTCCAGATCGGGCCGTTCGAGCACAACGGCAACAGACTGGGCGGATAGGCAGCAGCGCGGAGCTTGCACGAGACTGAGGTTTGAGTTTAGGCTGACCAAATAACCACCGGCTTAAGCCGGTGGGTTTGAATTACGGACTGAAAGTCCGGATACGCGTCGCCTGAACGACGCGTCTTAATCGGGATCCATCTTGAAATCATCGTTCGGGCTCGGTTCGAATTGATGATCCAAATACTGCTCTATCATCTCCTCCGTCATCTGCCCTACCGTGGCACAAAAGTAACCTCTTGCTGTCCTGGTCCACTGAATCTTTCGGTTCACCGTCCGGACAGTAACATTCTGAATCGATGGCCCTTATTGTATCCCTCAACCGGGAACTCTCAAGAGCTCGTTTTCGGAGATCACGATGCTCACCAAACCACAGCCACCACGGATTCATCTTCCCAAGGGCTGGCAGGACTGCGTTAATTCGGCGGTACTCCATGCGATCGCACTGGCCCACTACGCCATTGTCTACGCGCGTGCCTGGACTGCCGATAGCATCAATGCGAGGGTGCGACTCGCGGCAGAGAACGACCGGCTTCACGAAGCGCGTGCCCTGCTACGCGAAGAAATCCGCATGCTGCGTGCGATGTGGAGGGAGCTGGAAACGGGGCTACGGAACGACCTATACGGGCACGAAGGGGGAAACCCTGGACACTGACAAGGCCGGTCCTAGTGGGCTACCGCGCCAGCTCTCGACCCTACCAGGCTCGCCGTCGGTATTGGACGGCTGGGGCAGTGGACGCCTATGTCTTTCAACTGTATCTGCGAGCCATGCTGTCGTGACACCGAGAGGTAGCCGCAC
>JAQBDO010000210.1:0-2697 GCA_032124375.1 Gammaproteobacteria bacterium | reverse complement strand
GCAGGATGATGACTTCGAGAACCCGGGGCTGCTCACCGTTGCGCGGGGGCACCAGCTGTTTAACAATACACAGCCCGATGCCAACAAGTCCTGTGCGGACTGTCATGGTGAGGATGGCGCAAGCCTGAATACCCGGGCGATCGCCCGCTATCCTGTGTATAGCGAGGAAGCTGCAAATATCGTGACCCTGCAGCAGCGCATCAGCCGTTGCCGTGACGGTCACACCGCCAGCAAAACACTGCCGATCGACCATCCGGATCTTGTTGCCCTGGAAACTTTCGTGCGTAATCGGGCAGTCGGTGAAGCTGTTAATGTGCAAACGGATGGCCCGATGGCTGATTTGCTGGAAGCAGGCGGACAGCTTTACCGAACTCGCTATGGTCTGATCGATATGTCCTGTGACCAGTGTCATGATATTTACCCCGGTCAAATGATACGTGGACAGCAGATTAGCCAGGGGCAGGGGAACGGCTTTCCTGTCTACCGCCTCGGCACCGGCGAGATAACGACGCTTAACCAGCGCATACAACAATGCCTTACCTCGATGCGTGCCGAGCCCTTTGACGCGGACTCAGAGGAAACCAGGTTGATGGGGCTGTACCTCATGTCGCGCTCCAATGGACTCGGGATAGAAACGCCTGCGGTTCGTTATTAGTCCTGCAGCTTGTGCTGGCGATAGTGTAATCCGGCACGCCAGCCTGTCAGGCTGCGGCGGTGCCTTGCCTGCCCGGCACGACCTGCGAATTTTTGCATGATGGCTGTCCCAGACCTGCAACTTGATGATTTGAACCGGCTACAACCATGCCCGATCGGCGTGTATTCATAAGCCCGCTCCATCCCCCCATACAGAGAGCTATTTGGCTATTTGAGCGGCGGACAGGGATAATACGGCGACTTTTTCATCAGAACGTTTTTTAAGGAGAATAACTATGCGGGTTATCCTGTTAGGTGGTCCCGGTGCCGGTAAGGGCACGCAGGCCAATTACATTAAAGAAAAGTACGGCATTCCACAGATTTCCACCGGTGACATGCTGCGCGCAGCGGTCAAGGCGGGTACCCCGATGGGGGTTGAGGCGAAAAAAGTGATGGATGCTGGCGGGCTGGTTTCCGACGAAATCATCCTGGGCCTGATCGATGAGCGCCTCAAGCAGGACGATTGCAAAAGTGGCTATCTGTTTGACGGGTTTCCGCGCACCCTGGCTCAGGCTGACGCACTCAAGGCCAATGGTGTTCCTGTGGATGCCGTGGTCGAAATCGATGTGGATGACGCTGAAATCGTCAAGCGTATGGGTGGCCGTCGTGTGCACCTGGCATCGGGTCGTACCTACCATGTGGTTTTTAATCCGCCACAGGAAGAGGGCAAGGATGACGAGACCGGTGAGCCATTGATCCAGCGTGATGACGACCGGGAAGACACGGTTAAAGAACGCCTGAATGTCTATCATGACCAGACCGAGCCACTGATCTCCTACTACTCGAAGTGGGCTGAGGAGGGCAGTGACGGTGCACCGCGCTATGTCAAGATCAACGGCATTGGCAAGGTTGATGAAATCCGGGACGCGATCTTCGCGGGTCTTGCTCAGTAGGCAGTTAGTTGCCCTGATCAGGTCCAGAAAGGCCGGCAAATTGCCGGCCTTTTTTTGTTGATGAGTGGTCATCATTGCCCGCTGAGCGCTTATCTTTCGGGCGTCATCATGATTGTAATAAAATAGCCATGGTACCTTCGTACCACTACCGGCCATGTGGCTATACCTGCTACAATTTTGCCAACGTCAATTATGTGGCAGAACGGGTATACTTGTTGTCTGATTGAAATCGCCAGGCGAATTTAATGACAGGTTCGTGGTGTGGTTTATTGGGGTTTTTGCAGTGCGCAAGTCTTGTCCTGATGCAGATGGTTCGGCACAGTGACCGTCAGGATTGACAGCAATACAGATTTTGTCGGAGAAGATTTATTAAATTTCCTGCTGGTGGACATTTAATAGACCAACAATAAAATGACGGAACAGAGATGTTCTGTGAAGTGCGCAGGGATGTGCTGGAGTGTTTATGGTGGCGGGTACAAATAAACCAGAGATTATTGATCCGGGCGGTGGGCGCAAGCTGCTTTACCTGATCGAGTCTCTGCGTGCCACACCCGCAGGCAACCTTATCTACCGGCAGGCACAAGGCATGCTGGATGATATTGCATCCAGTCACCTGCGTTCCGAGATTGCCTACTCCGGCTTTGTCAATGTGCTGCTGGAATCATTTGCGGCGCAGCTGCTACCCGGTTCCACATCCTACGTACAAATCAAACTGCTGCAGGCCCGCTTGCAGCCACCACTGACAGCCTCCGAGCTGGATGTGTTGAGTGAATTTATCGGCCACTGTGGCGAGCAGATTCGTGGTGCCAGTGAGCTGCAACCTTCGATTATGTTTGATGCCATCAGTCCGCTGCTGGCCTCCTTTGGTATTGATAACATCCCTGCAGAGTCTGCGCGTCCGGCTGAAGTTGAGTCATTTGCCGGTGATGTAAATACAGAACCGCAGCCAGAACCGCAACCGGAACCGCAGCCGGAGCCGCAACCGCAACCGGAACCGCAGCCGGAACCGCAGCCGGAATCGCAGCCGGAATCGCAGCCGGAATCGCAGCCAGAGCCGGAATCGGAGCCGCAACCGGAGCAGGACCGGCAGGTTTATATGCATGCGACGGTT